>NZ_CAUTSL010000059.1:0-14086 GCF_963540955.1 Actinomyces bouchesdurhonensis | reverse complement strand
CAATCCTCCCTAACGGGTTGAATGCTCCCGATCAGGTGGAACCCTCCCAATGGAGTCAACTCCCATCGGCGGCGCGCCCGCGCCAGCGCCACCGACCCCTCCCCTGACAATGCCAGGGACCGAACTCCAACCAACAAGTTTTGTCCTTTAACTCTGTTTCATGGCCTTGACCAGTCCCAGCGGCAGCTGCTGAGTGCATCCCACCCTTCTCCCAGTGTTACCTCCCAGTGTTACGCACCGTCCGGCGCCCTCGGTCCGGGCGCTACGCGGATAGGCTGCGCCTATCTGGATGGGTTATGCGCATGTGGATAGGTTATTTACCTATCCGGATTTTCGGATCCTATCGGGATCGCGTGCGTTCGAGCCTCGGGGCCGTCTACCTGCGCTTCGCGATGACGCGGGACGTTGGGGAGGGTGAGAAAGGATTCCTTGTCCTCGTGGCGTTGAAGATGCCACGAGCGCCCACCGAGGCGCCGGCGAGGCCAGACGAGTCCGACGCCTCACGCGCTCGGCGGCGTCACCACCCACGGCTTGGTCGACAAGGAACGCAGTCCTGAAATCCCCAGCGCATCCGCGATGTCGGAGGCGCAACGCGCCCCGGGCACGCCCAGGGACGATCCGATAAACGCCACGACGTCCCCGGTGGACCAGCCCAGGCCTCGTAAATCGGAGAGGGTGACGGCACCGTCGCGCTTGGCCAGGCGCGCACCGGACGGCGCGAGAGCGAGCGGCACGTGCGCGTACGTCGGCTCTGGCGCGCCGAGCAGGTGTGCGAGCTGAGCCTGCGCGGGCGCCTGCGAGAGCAGGTCGAATCCGCGCACGACCTGGTCGACCCCCTGGTAGGCGTCGTCGACGACCGCCGCCAGGTTGTAGGCGGGCACCCCGTCCGCGCGGCGCACAACGAAGTGGTCGACGGGCCCGGTGTAGGAGCCGTGGAGCTCGTCGCACACGGTCCACTCGGGGCTGGGTGCAGCCAGGCGCAGCGCGGGGGCGCGCCCCAGGGCAGCCAAAGACGCGCGCTTCGCGTCGCGCTCCGACTCACTGAGCGCCAGGCAGGTCCCCGGGTAGTGGCCGGGCGGCACGTGTGGCGCGGACGCGGCTTCGCGGATGTCGCGGCGCGTGCAGTAGCACTCGAAGATGAAACCTCGCGCGGCCAGCGACGCCAGCGCCTCCTCGTGCGCGTCGGCCCGCGCGGTCTGGATGAGAGGCTCGCCGTCCCAATCCACGCCGATCGCTTCCAGGTCCTCGATCTGGCGCTGGGCGGACCCGGCGCGCTCCCGGTCGATGTCCTCGATGCGCAGGACGAAACGCCGCCCGGTCGTGCGCGCCCACGCCCACGCGAGGATCGCGGTGCGCAGGTTACCCAGGTGGAAGTCGCCCGTGGGGGAGGGCGCGAATCGTCCGGTATTCGTCATGCGCCCAGTGTACGAGGCCGTGGCGCGCTCGCCGCGCCGCCTGCCCTGCGTGGGCGGCTGCGCGCGCGGCGGGGCATGGTGGCTTAGTTGCGTCCTCGAGTGGTGGGGGAGGAGCGGAGGAGTGGCTCGTGCGTGCCCTGTTTTTGTTGGCCGCTCCAGTGTTGTTGGCATCGGCCTGGTCCCGGCGTGGGCGTAGAGTGGGAGTCATGGTGAGTTTTCGGGTGCCTGACTGGTTGGCGGTCTTCGTGGGAGGCGTCGTGGGGACGGCGGCGCGCGCCGGCTTGGATGAGGTCGCGAAGGCGTCTCCTGTGCACGGCCTTTTCTTGTCGTGGTCGACGTTGACTGTCAATGTGGTGGGCGCGTTCCTGCTGGGTGCGCTGTCCGCGTGGGTGGCGGGTTGCCTCGCGCGTGGCGTGGGGGATCCGGTGTCGTTGAAGACCCTGAAACTACTGGTCGGCACGGGTTTTGCGGGCGCGTTCACGACGTATGGGACGTACATCGTCGCGTCGGTGGGCTACGTGTCGCTCAACGGAATCGCCGAGGCCGTGGCTCAGTCTCTGGGTCTCCTTGCTCTGGGTGGGGCCTGCGCCTGGGTGGGGATGCGCGTGGGGGAGTGGCTGTGCGGCCCGTCTGCGGTCTCAGCGGACTGCGTGACTTCCGTGAATGATGAGGGGGAGCGAGCATGACGGGAGGGACTTTCCTGGTTGTGGCCCTGGCTGGCGGCGTGGGCGCGTGTGCCCGCTTCTGGCTGGATCGGGGGGTGCAGCGCGCGCTGGACTCGTGGGGTGACCCGGCTGCTGCGAAGCTCGGCATCCTGGTGGTCAACGTGATCGGCTGTTTCCTGGCTGGGGTGGTGACGCAGCTGGGGTCCGTAAGTATCATGCCGATCGTGTCGACGGGGTTCCTGGGCGGTTTCACGACGTTCTCGACGGCTCTCGTGGACGCGGTCGCCCTCTGGGCGGGGTTCCGGGGGCGCTCGCTGGCTCTCGCGCTGGGTACGTGGGCGGTGTCCTGGGGTGCGGCGGTCGTGGGCATCGCCGTGGCGTGAGTGCCGTCGGGGTGTTCCGGGTTCTGCTTGTCATATGGCTTTGCTTGTTACCTTGCTCTGCTTGTTCTCTGAGCGCAGGCCTGCGCGATCTTTACCTAAAAATGTCGCACGTAATTCCCTCGCAGTTATTTCATGATTTGAATTGTAATCGTTGGAATTGCAACGTTTTCTCAGGCCCTAAGAAAAGTTAGGGTACCCAAATTACGTGCGACTTTTGGGGGCGAGGCTGGATGTACGCACAGACCCGCGTTTATCCTTACCCAAAAATGTCGCACGTAATTCCCTCGCAGTTGTTTCATGATTTGAATTGTGATCGTTGGAATTGCAACGTTTTCTCAGGCCCTAAGAAAAGTTAGGGTACCCAAATTACGTGCGACTTTTGGGGAGGAAGGGACGAGGCCGGGGGCGAGGCCGGGATGAAGGGGGAGGGCCGGGGCCGGGGGCGCAGGGTCGACGGGCAGTTCAGTGAGGGTTTAGCCACGATACGGTGTTTTGTAACAGCATGCCGCGCGCGCCCGCGCGCCGCCCCCATATGCTGATTGTGCGGGCCGAACGGCCCAGTAACGGAGAAGCTCATGATTGACCTCACCGGGGTGTCCAAGGTTTACCCCGTGAAAAACGGCGGCCAAGTGGTCGCACTCGATGGGGTGAACCTGCACGTTGACCGCGGATCCATTCACGGCATCGTCGGTCGATCCGGCGCAGGTAAGTCCACCCTCATCCGATGTCTGACGGCCCTCGAGAAACCCACTGAGGGCAGTATTGTCGTCGACGGTCTCGACCTGTCGACCCTGTCCGGCTCACAGTTGAGGGCCGCGCGCCGCCACATCGGCATGGTTTTCCAGGCTGCGAACCTTCTCGACGCGCGCACAGCCGCCGACAATATTGGCTACCCGCTCAAGCTGGCGGGCGTCCCCGCGAACAAGCGTCGCGCCCGCGTCGATGAACTGCTGGAACTCGTCGGCCTGGCCGGACGCGGGGACTCCTATCCTTCCCAGCTTTCCGGTGGTCAGCGCCAGCGCGTGGGTATTGCCCGAGCCCTGGCTGACAACCCTGGCGTCCTTCTGTGTGATGAGCCCACGAGTGCCCTCGACACCGAGTCCACTGCGCAGATTTTGTCGCTGCTGCGCCGCGTCCGTGACGTCTCGGGTGTTACCGTCGTCATCATCACCCATGAGATGTCTGTCGTCCGCGAGATCTGTGACTTCGTGACACTCCTCGGTCACGGCAAGGTCCTGCAGACCGGAACCCTTGAAGAAGTCGTCGCCGACCCGGCCACGCCTCTCGCCCGCGAGCTGGTCCCCATGCCCGTCGTCGAGACGGTCCCGGCTCTGCCCTCCCACCAGCGCTCGCACGGGTCAGACGCGGTCGACCCGGGTGTTGTCCTCCTGGACGTCGTTTTCACATCTCACCCGGGCGTGCCCACGGGCGCGACCGTGTTGCGCTTGGCGTCGTCCATGGGCGCGGACATCACTGCGGGAACCTTCGAATCCCTCGGGAGTGTGCAGGTTGGTCGACTGGCTCTGACTGTGCCTGCCTACCACGCTGACAAGATCATCGAACAGCTGCGTAAGAATGACGTTCACGCGGAAGTGAGGGACCAATGACCACCGCCTACCTCGCTGCAGCGAGTGCCGTCAGTGTACTCGCCCCCACGGGCAAGGGTGACCCCACGTGGCTGGACAACCCTGCCCTCACACAGAAGTTCGTCCCCGCGATCTTCGAGACCCTCATGATGACGGGACTGTCCACGGTTTTCGCGGTCGTCATCGGAACGCTGCTGGGCCTCCTCCTGGTCCAGACCGGCAAGGGCGGCCTCACCCCCAACAAGGGCGTGTATCAGGCCCTCTCCTTCGTCGTCAATATCGTGCGTTCCCTGCCCTTTATCATCGGCATCATCATGCTGATTCCGGTCACCAAAATGATCGTCGGCAAGTCCACGGGTTCCCTGGCAACCGTTGTGCCCCTCGTCATCCTCTCCGCGCCTTTCTTCGCGCGACTCGTGGAGACGAACCTCCTGGCCGTCGACCCCGGAAAGGTCGAGGCCGCCCAGATGATGGGCGCTTCCAACCGGCAGATCCGCTGGGGTGTCCTCATCCGCGAGGCGTTGCCCGCCCTCGTCCAGTCGATCACGACGCTGGCGATTACGCTCATCGGCTACTCCGCGATGGCGGGCGCCGTCGGCGGCGGCGGCCTGGGTCAGATGGCCATCAACTACGGCTACAACCGCTGGCAGGACGACGTCATGATCTCCACGGTCATCGCGATCATCGTCATCGTCCAGGTCATCCAGCTGATCGGCGACTTCGTGTCGCGCAGACTCGATCACCGCGCGCGCTGAAACAGCGCTCACTCCATCTCGTCCATCCGAGGCCGCCCAGGCCTCGTCCCATCCCATTGAAGAACACAGAAAAGAGAAGCATCATGCGTCATCGCTCCTTCGCGGCCCTCGCCCTGGCAGCCGTCGCCTCCCTGGGTCTGACGGCCTGCGGCGGCTCTGGGTCCACCTCCTCCGACGTCGTGACCCTGACCGTGGGCGCGACCCCCTCGCCCCACGCGAAGATCCTGAACTACGTGAACGACAACTTGGCTGCGGATGCCGGCATCAAGATTAAGGTCGTCGAGTACACCGACTACGTCCAGCCGAACGCGGCGCTCGACGATGGTGAGCTCGACGCGAACTTCTACCAGACCGTCCCCTACTTGGAGAACGCGGAAAAGCAGGCTGGCTACGACTTTGAGGCTGGCGCGGGCATTCACTTGGAGCCTCTCGGCGTCTTCTCGCAGAAGCACCAGTCCCTGGATGAGCTGCCCGACGGCGGCACGATCGGTATTATCTCTGATACCTCCAACCAGGAGCGCGCGCTGCGCCTGCTGGCCACCCAGGGCCTCGTGTCCATCCCCGAGGGTGAGGGCGACGTCAACATCAACACTGTCACGAAGCTGAAGAACTTCACCTTCAATGAGGTTGATGGGCCGCAGCTTGTGCGCTCGCTCGAGGACTTCGACTACGCCGTCATCAACGGTAACTTCGCGCAGGAGGGTGGTCTGAGCCTGAGCAGCGACGCCCTCGTCGTCGAGTCACCCGTGGACAACCCTGCCGTGAACGTCCTGGTGTGGAAGAACGGTTCGGATAAGGCTGAGGCCATTGCGAAGCTTGAACAGCTCCTGCACTCCGATCAGGTCAAGCAGTACATTGAGCAGACCTGGTCGGACGGTTCGGTCATCCCGGCGTTCTGAGAACGAGGCCTGGGCGCGCCGGGCGTGCACGCGCGGCGGGTGATCTCGCCGATGGCTGCAGTGAGGCGCGCGGGCTTGAGCGGATAGCTGATTGGGGTGGGCCCCGGAACCATGGGTTCCGGGGCCCACCCGTGTGTTTGTCGGCGTTGGTGTTGTCAGTTGGTGCGCGCTTCGAGTGGGAACTCGGCGTCGGGTTCGTGTGTGATGCGGTTGCGCAGGTCGCGACGGAAGACTTCGATGACCCACAGCCAGATGATGTGACCGAAGAACTCGGAGAAGTGTTCGGCGAAGGGCTGGTGCCAGGGCGCCGGGACCGTACCCATGAGTGGCATGAGGATGACGTGGAAGGCCACGTAGACGACAATGCCGAAGGCGGCGCCCTGCCAGAGTTTGATCTGTGGGAAGCGTTCGGCGAGCACGCAGTAGATGATCGCGAAAGCGATCGAGAACGCGAAGTGGACGATGAAAGACACGTAGGGGCGATCGCTGTTGCCGTTGAACGTGTAGGTGAGGTGGGTGATGTTTTCCGGGACGCCCAGCTGTTGGAGCAGCTGCTGCGGCGGGTTCGTCGCGTTGCGCTCGGGCGTGCGCGGAGGCAGCGGCACCTCCCATCCGAACTTGACGATCGCGGAGACGATGCCTCCGAGGACACCTACGAGTGCTGCGACGCCGTACTTGCGGCGCTTGGGATTGGTCTGAATCAGTGCCATGTTTCAAGGATGGGATGTGTGCGTTGAATTATCGAGGACCTAGCGGACATCGTGGCAAAGGTCATAGATCGGTGTCGTCTGCGATCATGTCTAAAAATAGCCAATTCGATCTATCCGGGATGGCGGTGCTCGCGACACCACTGGGCGGGGTGGGAACTTCAACCCCCACCCCGCCCAGAAGCGACAGTTAGTCGCGCCCGCGCCCCGACAGTGGAACGCGCGAACGGCGATCAGTCGACGATGCCGTACAAGCGGTCACCAGCATCGCCCAGGCCGGGCACAATGTACGACCTCTCATTGAGACACTCATCCACGGCGGCAACGACAACGTTCACATCAGCGCGCTCCCCGATCGCAGCCTCGAGGGTGGAGACACCCTCCGGTGCGGCCAGGATACACACGCAGGTCACGTCCTTCGCGCCGCGCTCGAACAGATAGTTCGTTGCAGCAACCATCGTGTGGCCAGTGGCCAGCATGGGGTCCAGCACGAAGCACTGGCGGCCCGACAGGTCATCGGGCAGGCGGTTCGCGTAGGTCTCGATCTCGAGGGTGTCGTCGTCACGGCGCATGCCCAAGAAACCGACCTCGGCGGTGGGCAGCAGCCGAGTCATGCCCTCGAGCATGCCCAGGCCGGCGCGCAGGACCGGCACAACGATTGGACGTGGCTCGGAGAGCGTGAGTCCGACGGTCGGAGCGACGGGGGTCTCGATTGGGGTCTCGGACACAGCGACCTCGCGGGTCGCCTCGTAAGCGAGCAGAGTGACCAGCTCATCAACGAGCCGACGGAACGTCGCCGATGGCGTATTACGATCGCGCAGGACGGAAAGTTTGTGGGCGATCAGGGGGTGATTAGCTACGTGGAGGCGCATGGTTATAGGCTACATCGTCCGTGTGGGCACGCGCACCCCGGTGCCTAGAGCCGCCAAGAAACGAGGATGGGACGCGGCTCCTCGAAGGCGCCGGAAGGTGGCGCCGGTGACGCACATTGGTGTGCGAACAACTGACAAACTCATACGTCACACGAGCCTCACATATATTCATGTGCTTCAGTTACCTCAATGCTGGTTTGGCCGGTAAGCTAGAGGGGTGACAGCGAATGAGCAGTACCGCGAGGCCATGGGCAAAGCCCTATTCCTGGCTAACCGCGCCCGCGAAACGGGAGACGTCCCCGTTGGAGCCGTCGTCGTAGACGCCGACGGACACATCATCGGTCGAGGGTGGAACTGCCGCGAGGCCGACCACGACCCCACAGGTCACGCCGAAATCGTTGCCCTGCGCGAAGCCTCCCGCGCCCTGGGAACCTGGCGCCTCAGTGGCTGCACGCTCGTCGTCACCCTCGAACCATGCACAATGTGCGCAGGAGCAATCCTCGCCTCTCGCATCGACCGCGTCGTCTTCGGCGCCTGGGACCCCAAGGCCGGCGCCGCCGGCTCCATGCGAGACGTCCTACGCGACACCCGCATACCCCACCCCACCGAAGTCATCGGCGGCGTCCTCGCCCAAGAAGCAGCCATGCAGCTGCGCTCCTTCTTCCTCGGATGCCGCGACGCCGACGAAATGCCCGTCGTCGCCGCACCCATCCACGAACCCGCCGACCTACCCGCGCCCGTACCCGCCCCGCAAACACAAACCCCCGAACAAGCCCAAGCCTCGTACCCCCACCCAGACAACCTTCCCATCCCCGCACCCCCCACCCCCCACGCAGACCACCAGGCCACCACCGCCACACCCCTCCCACGCCGCGCCGGCCGCCCCTTCGCCGAACGCGTCTCCGGCAACGGCGACAACCCCGCCGACATCCCCGTCGGCCAAACAATCACCCCCATCCCCGTCATCACCGACACACCCGCCTCGCAGCCGCCCTACCGCAGCGCCGCCCCCATCATGCCCGCCGTCTCCCCCAACACCACGCGCGGCCCCATCACCAAATCCGTCCCCCAAATCCGCCCAGTACACGTACGCCCCACCGCGACAGTACCCCCCGGACTCTACACCCCCGCCCAGCCCAAACGCCCCGCCACGCAACCCCCACACGACACCGCCACGCAACCACCCGCCTCCACGCCACAAGCCAACGAACAACCCTCCACGCCCGTGCCCGCGCCGCCCGTCTTCCCCCAACGCGCCCAACAGCGCACCACCGCGCGCCCACAACGCCCGCTCCCACAAGCCTTCGAACCCGACACCGCACGCCGCGTCGACTACGAACTCTCACCGCGCCAATTCAGCGACGTCGACCCCGTAACCTCCGGGATCCGCGTACGTCGATCCTCCCGCCGCCGCGGAAACGCACGCCACTAACATGATCCCCGCACGCGTCATCACCGTCTCCGACCGGTGCTTCGCAGGCACAACCGAAGACCTCTCCGGCCCCCTTGCCGCACGCCTCCTCGCCGACCACGGGATCCACGCATCCGTAGTGGTCGTCCCCGACGACATCGGAGCCATCCGCTCCGCCATTCAGGCCGCCATCGGCACCGGTGCCCGCCTCGTGTTCACAACCGGCGGCACCGGCCTCACCCCACGCGACGTCACCCCCGAGGCCACCGAGCCTCTCCTCGTCACCCGCATCGACGGCCTCGCCGACGCAATCCGACGCCGCGGCGAGGAAAAGGTTGCATCAGCCGCTCTCTCACGAGGCCTCGTCGGCGTCACCGCACGATCGCCCGAGGGCGCCCTCGTCGTCAACGCCCCCGGCTCGCGCGGCGGCGTCACCGACACCGTCGCCGTCATCGGCCCCCTCACCGCCCACATCATCGACCAGCTCGCCAGCGGCGACCACCCGCGCGCCTAAGCGCAACCCTGCCGCGCGCAGGTGCGAGTGTGTGCGAGGCCAGTACCGACACGCGCCCTAGAAGCCGGGCGCCCGCGCCCGTGAGCGCAACCCTCCTGTGCGAATGTTCGCGCGGGCGCGAATGTGCGTGAACGAGTCTGCGTGCAGGGGTTCGCGCGCGTAAGCACGCCCCTCACGCGAGGCGAGCGCCCGGTGACCGCCCGGCGAGCGCCCGGCGAGCGCCCGGCGAGCGCGAGCGCCCCGGGCGGCCCAAGCCTCGTCGGTGAGCGCCGCCTCGTCGGTGAAAGCCCTGCGATCAGTCCTCCGGGCGCACCCAGTCGCCGCTGCGGCCACCCGACTTCGCGACGATCTTCGCCTCGGTGATACGGGCCGAGCGATCCACGCCCTTCACCATGTCGACAATCGCCAACGCCGCCACCGTCACCGCCGTCAACGCCTCCATCTCCACGCCCGTCCGATCCGCCGTGCGCACCGTCGCGCTGATCGCCACGTGATCTGCCTCCAGGCTCAGATCCACCGCGCAACCGTGCACGCCAATCGTGTGCGCGAGGGGCAACAACTCCGGTACACGCTTCGCCGCCGCAATGCCCGCAACGCGAGCAACCGCCAGCACGTCCCCCTTCGGGACCGTACCGTCGCGCAACGCCCGCATAACCTCCGGCGAACAATCCACACGACACACGGCGCTCGCCTGGCGAACCGTCGGGCTCTTCGCCGTCACATCCACCATGTAGGCGGCGCCCTCCTCATTCAAATGCGTAAACTTCACTGATTACCTTTCATTACCTTTCATGATGGCGACACCCGCGAACAACGGGTCGCAGGTGAGGAATCCTCGGCGTCGGGTCCTGGACCTCGGAATTGCTTCTGAGTGCGGGGCGAGGGGCCCCTGTGCCGGGCGACGTGCCGCGTCAGCCCACCAGCGCCACGACGGCCAGCTCCTCGCCAGCCTCGACCGCGCCACGTTCCGGCGCCACCACGCCAATGCCCTGCGCCCGCGCCAACGACGCCACCAGATGCGACCTCGACCCCAACGGGTGCACCGGCTCCACCCAGCGGACCCCGGCCTCGGGCACGACGGCCTCGCCGCCCCCCAACCCGGCGACCGACGAACGCGCCCCGGCCTCGTCGACGAAACGAAGCGGAATGAACTGAGTCTTACCCTCCGGCGACTCCCACCCCACCCGCGCCCGCGCAATGACAGCGCTCGGAACGGTCGCGCCGCGCTCGGGCACAACCAGACCCGACATAACCGCCAGCGCGCCCGCCACATACATGTGAAACGTCGTAAAAACCGACACCGGGTTGCCCGGCAGACAAATGACCGGAGTCTCACGCCCGCGGCCACCCACCGGCGTCGACCCCACACCCTGAGGGCCGCCCGGCTGCTGAGCGACATGATGGAAACCCGCATCCGTCCCCAAAGTCAGGCGCACCACCTCGAAAGCGCCCGCCGAAATACCGCCGGCCGTGATCACCAGGTCGGCGTCGGGAGCCCCGTCCAGCGCGCGGCGCAGCTCCTCCGGCGTGTCCCCCGTGCGTAGGTGAGCGACAACCCGCCCGCCCGCCTCCTCCACCAGGCCACGCAGCAGAACCCCGTTCGAGTCCGGGATCTGCCCCCGCCCCAGCTCCTCGCCAGCGCGCCTCAGCTCCGTGCCCGTCGACACCACGATCACGCGGGGGCGCGGCAGGACCGTCAACGTCCCATGCCCCACCGAAATCGCCGCCGCCAGGGCCGCCCCATCCAGGAGGCGGCCCGCCTCGAGGACCGGGGAACCCGCCTCGAGGGCCTCGCCCGCGACACGCACATTCGCGCCGAGCTTCGGGGCCACGCGGACCTGCACCATGTCGGGGGCCTGTGCGACGCCGGGCGCATGATCCGTGTGCTCGACCTTCACGACCGTGTCCGCGCCCTCGGGGAGGGGGGCACCCGTCATAATGCGCATCGCTTGGCCAGCCTGAAGGAAGTGCTCGCGAGTGTCGCCCGCCGGAATGTCAGCCACAACCGGCAGCATCCACGGGCCATCGCCCTCCAGGTCATCACGGCGCAGCGCAAAACCATCCATCGCCGAATTCGTGAACGGCGGCAGCGGGATCAACGAGTGGAGGTCGACAGCCAACCGGCGCCCCAGGCACTCCTCAGCGGGCAGCGTTTCATGCGGGAGGACATGGCTGAGCGCCAGAGCCTCAACGAGGTCGCGGTGCTCCATCGTGGACAGCGTCGGATCGTGCATGCCACCAGTGTAGGGGTGCGTGCCCTTGTTGGTTGGCCGGGCGTGGGCCGGTGGGGCGGTGGTGGCGGGGCGGGTGGGCACGCCCGGCGGGCCGTCGCTGGTGGGTCCGGGGGCACAGGGTGCGTTGTTGCCGGGTGTAGCTGGCGAGGCGGCCCCGGTGGGCCGTGGTTGGCGTGGGCAAATGGGGGGAATTGCGCCATTAGGGGTGCGACACGCCGGCGACACGCCGTAGCGATGCGTCTAATGGTGCAAAACCCCCCGTTGGGCGGCGGGCCGTCGCTGGCAGCCGGGTGGGCCGCGCGCGCCGGGTGCGTTGTTGCCGGGTGTAGCTGGCGATGTGCCCGGCGGGCCGTCGCCGGTGGCGGTCGGGGCCGTGGTTGGCGTGGGCAAATGGGGGGAATTGCACCATTAGGGGTGCAACACGCCGGCGACACGCCGTAGCGATGCGTCTAATGGTGCAAAACCCCCCGTTGGGCGGCGGGGTGCGGGCAGGCGACCGGGTGTGGCCCGGCGGGCGAGGTTGCGGTTGGTAGGGGCGCGTTGTAGCTGGGTGTGGCCCGTCGCTGGCAGCCGGGTGGGCCGCGCGCGCCGGGTGGGCCGTCGCTGGTGAGCCGTGGGTTCATCCGACTCGAGCGGCGAGCGCAGCGCGAATCTGGGCGATGAGCCGAGCTGGATGGTCGAGGTCGTGCCAGCTGACACGGATGATGTGCCATCCCTCCGCTTCGAGGTGGCGCTGCCGCTCGCGCTCGCGGGCGAGTGATGCGTGAATGCTGCCCGGGTCGTCTCCGTATTTTGCGCGCCCGTCGAACTCGATGCCGACGCGCTCAGCCAGGAAAGCGCAATCGATGAAGTAGCGGTGCCCATGGGTCCACACCTCGACTTGCGTGCGGGCGCCGGTGAGTCCAGCAGCGCACAGCTCGTAGAGTAGCCGCGCCTCGCCGGGGGAGGCGCATCCGGCATCCGCGTGGGTGATGATCCACTGCGCCTGCGAGCGGCCCCGCGCCCGGTTGCCCAGCTGTTTCAGCTCTTGCTCAAGAAAGAACTTCCAGGCCTCCTCGTTGTCTCGTGACGCTTTCATGTGGAAGTTGTCGAAGCGTGTGCAGGCGTGGGCGTTCATGCACATTTGTGTGAACGCGGCGCGACGGTTGCGTGACGTGCGGGCGGCAGTAATCTGTGCGGACTCAAGGCTCTCAATGAGGAGTCCGCCTGCGTTGATGGCCTCGGGGAGGCGACAGGAATGCTGGGGCATTACCCTCATCGGAGCGAAGGTGTGAGTGCCGATTGTTACTGCGGGCAGCACGATGGGGTGGTAAGCGGATGACGCGGCAACCGTGATCGGCGGAAGCGCGGGATCGCTGACATAGCCGTGCGCCCACAGCGCGCATTGTCCGGTAGTGACGAGTGCTCGGTGCGTGTGCGCGAGGTGATACATGCGTGCGGCGAGCACGACCTCTGGTAGTTGTTCGACACCAATGTTTCGCAGCTTCGCCAGGTCAAGGTAGGTCCTGCCCGCAATTTTCACTGCCGTCGGTACCCTCGTGAGGCCGTGATGACTCGAGCGAGGGACTCGAATAATTGCACGTTCAACAATTCCTAGGATGTAGGGGGCTCCGATGCCCCCATCTTCTGGGCTCATGTGTGAATTCTAGTGCGTTAAACATTAGTTTGTAACAGTTTGAACGAAGTGATTTGGTTTGATTTCTCTTTGTCTGAATAGTTGGTGGTGCACGAAGTTTCCGCCGGTGGTGGCGGGCGACTGGCTGGTCCGAGGCCGTGGCCGGGTTGGCCGTCGCTGGTGGCGGTCGGGGCCGTGGCTGGGGTGGTGTGTGGGGGGAATTGCACCATTAGGGGTGCGACACGCCGGCGACACGCCGTAGCGATGCGTCTAATGGTGCAAAACCCCCCGTTGGGCGGCGGGGTGTGGCTCGGTGAGCGGTGGCCGGGCGGGCAGGCGACCGGGCGTGGCCCGGTGCAGCTGGCGAGGCGGCCCCGTGGGGCCGTGGCTGGGGTGGTGTTGCGTTTGATGCGTGTGCCTGGGGTGAGGGCGGCGCCGACGATGGTGTGGCAGTCGTTCCTGCCCGGGCAAATGGGGGGGAATTGCAGCATTAGGGCTGCGACACGCCGACGACACGCCGTAGCGATGCGTCTAATGGTGCAAAACCCCCCGTTGGGCGGCGGGGTGTGGCCCGGCGGGCGGTGGCCGGGCGGGCAGGCGACCGGGCGTGGCCAGGAGGGTGGGCCGCGCGCGCCGGGTGCGTTGTTGCCGGGTGCAGCTGGCGAGGCGGCCGGGTGGGCTGTGGCCAGACGCGTTGTTGCCGGCGTTCGCGGCGGGGCGTGGGCCGGTGATCCGTCGCTGGTGGCGGGCGAGGTGGCGGTTGGCGCGGGCAAATGGGGGGAATTGCACCATTAGGGGTGCGACACGCCGGCGACACGCCGTAGCGATGCGTCTAATGGTGCAAAACCCCCCGTTGGGCGGCGGGGTGTGGCCCGGAGAGCGGTGGCTGAGCGGGCAGGCGACCGGGTGTGGCCCGGCAGACCGTCGCTGGTGGCGGTCGGGGTCGTGGCTGGGGTGGTGTGTGGGGAATTGCAGCATTAGGGGTGCGACACGCCGGCGACACGCCGTAGCGATGCGTCTAATGGTGCAA
>NZ_CAUTSL010000058.1:0-14268 GCF_963540955.1 Actinomyces bouchesdurhonensis | reverse complement strand
AACCAGAATCAGCTGTGTTGCCAATTACACCATACCCCATTGGGTATCACCCGCTCCGCTCTCACGTCGCTGGCGACAGGAGATAACTCTAGCGGACACTCCCACGACTGCCAAATCGAATGACCGTGGCACCCATCACGCCTGGCGAGTGGCCGCCCGACACACCCGAGCGACCGCTCGAGGCACGCGCCCCACAACGAAGCCCGGCCTCGTCCCACAAGAGGGCGACGAGGCCGGGGCCGAGCGCGGTGATCAGGCCAAGGAAGCGCGCAGACCGCGCAAGCGAGCCAGCGAAGAATCGCGGCCCAGAATCTCCATGGACTCAAACAACGGGGGCGAAACCTGGCGACCGGTGACAGCCACACGCAGGGGGCCAAAGGCCAAACGAGGCTTCACGCCCATCCCTTCGACGATGCGCTCACGCAATGCCGCTTCAATCGCAGCGGTCGTGAACTCCCCCAGGCCCTCGACGGTCTCAATAGCGACATCCAGGACATCCGCGGCATTCTCTTTCAGCTTGGAGACCGCCTTCTCGTCCACTTCCAGAGCATCATCATCAACGAAAAGGAAGCCAAGCATACCCGTGGCCTCACCCAGCAGCTGGATACGCGTCTGAATAAGCGGAGCAGCGTGCGTGAGGATCTCACGCTCACGCTCGGTCAATTCATCAAAGGAACCGGCACAGACGAGACCATCACGGTGCAGGAAGGGCACCAGACGACCCTTAAAATCCTCGCCGTCGAGCAGGCGAATGTGCTCAGCATTGATAGCGACAGCCTTCTTCTGGTCAAAACGCGCCGGGTTCGGATTCACGTCCGAAATATCGAAGGCACTCGCCATCTCCTCCATGGAGAAGATGTCACGGTCCGGAGCAATCGACCATCCCAGGAGGGCCAGGTAATTGTTGAGGCCCTCGGGAATCATGCCGGCGGCCTTGTGAAGCAGAAGATTCGACTCAGGGTCACGCTTGGAGAGCTTCTTGTTCCCCTCACCCATGACGTAGGGCAAGTGGCCGAAACGCGGCATGAACTTCGCGACGCCAATGGCCTCAAGCGCGCGGTACAGGACGATCTGGCGAGGCGTCGAGGACAGAAGATCCTCGCCGCGCAGCACATGGGTGACTTCCATGAGCGCGTCGTCGATCGGGTTGACCAGCGTGTAAAGCGGATGACCGTTGGCACGCACAATGACGTAGTCCGGGACGGAGCCAGCCTTAAAAGTGATCTCACCACGGATCAGATCCGTGAACGTGATGTCCTCATCCGGCATGCGCAGGCGCAGGACCGGCTGGCGCCCCTCAGCGCGGTAGGCCGCGATCTGTTCCTCCGTCAGGTCGCGGTCGAAACCGTCGTAGCCAAGCTTGGGATCCTCGCCCTTGGCGCGGTGGCGCTCTTCGACCTCTTCAGGGGTCGAGAAGGACTCATACGCGTAGCCGGCCTCAAGCAGTCGGGCAGCCACATCACGGTAGATGTCCATACGTTCGCTCTGACGGTAGGGGCCGTGCGGGCCCCCCTTACCGATACCCTCGTCCCAGTCGAGGCCCAGCCACTGCAGGGACTCAATGATCTGGTCGAAAGACTCCTGGGAGTCGCGGGCCGCATCCGTGTCTTCGATGCGGAAGACGAAGGTTCCTCCCGTGTGACGGGCGTAGGCCCAGTTGAACAGGCACGTGCGGACCATGCCGACGTGAGGGGTTCCTGTGGGCGAGGGGCAGAAGCGGACGCGAACGTCGGCACCGGTGGCAGTTGTTTCACTCATGATTCCCCCATCCTACTCCAGCGCTGGCTGTTGCATTTGCTTGATGGGCGGGCGCGCTGCGACGCGCGCCGGGCGCGCGAATACGCTGGTCGCATGACCGGGATCGGCACCGCCCGCATCCGCCGCAACGTAATGGAGGACACCGTGTCCGTTCGACTCTTTTCCGACTCCCACCTCTACCGCACCGGCTCCCTGAAATGGACCGGTATCACGACCACGAAGGGCGAACCAACGATTGGCGCATGGGTGGCGGAGATGGACTTCGGGACGGCGCCGGAAGTGGCCGACGCGATGAAGGGAGCGATCGACGATGGCTTGCTCGGCTACCAACCGACCTGGCTGGAGCCGCGCATCGCGGGGGCGACCGCAGAGTTCCAGAAGCGTCGCTTCGGCTGGGACGTGAACGCTTCGCACGTTCGTCTCGTGGCCTCAGTCCTGCCCGCTCTGGAGGCGACAATCAAGCACCTCGTGCGCCCGGGCGCCCCGATCATCGTCCCGACCCCCGCCTACATGCCCTTCCTGACAATTCCGGGCAAGTTCGACCACCCCATCATCGAGGTGCCCTCGCTGCGCGGCACGCGCGCCGGCGGGCGCGGCTGGGCGCTCGACATGGAGGGGATTCGCGCGGGTCTCGAGGCCAGGGCCGGCCTGGTTATCCTGTGTAACCCGTGGAACCCGGTCGGCCGCGTCCTGCGTGAGGACGAGCTGCGAGCCCTGCACGAGGTGGTCTCCGACTACGACGCCCTCGTGTTCTCCGACGAGATCCACTCCTCTTTGGTGCTGGATGAGCAGGTCCCCTTCGTCTCCTACGCGAGCCTCGGCCCTACGTTCGCCTCCCACACGGTGACGGCGACCGCCGCGTCGAAGGGGTGGAACATCGCAGGGCTTCCCTCCGCGCAGGTGATCCTGCCCGACGAGGCGTTGCGGCAGCGCTGGGACGTGTTTGCCGCCGACGTGCGCCACGACGCCAACGTCATCGGCACGCTCGGAGCCATCGCCGCCTACGAACGCGGCGACGCCTGGCAGCGCGAGGTCAAGAATCTGATCCGCTCGAACGTGGACCTGGTGGAGCGCGCCCTGGCTGACACTCCCATCGACTTCGTGCGCCCCGAGGGCACGTATCTGACGTGGTGGGGATTCGAGGGCGTGGACCTGGGCCCCCTCTCCCCCGCCGCAACGCTGCGCGAACGCGCCCGCATCGCCGCCAACGAGGGCCGCACCCTGGGCGCGGACTACGCCTCGTGGGCGCGCATCAACCTGGCGTGCGCACCCGACGTGGCCTCGCGGATCGTGGAGCGGGTCCTCGGCCTGCTCTGATCTTCTCTCGCGCGAGACGAGGCCGTGGCCGGGAACGATGGACATCCACCTTCCGGCCACGGCCTCGTCTGCGTTCGTGTACTCAGGCTTTCAGAGCCTCCTCGATGCCGGCAACCACGGTCTGCCGAGCCGCGGACGCAGCCTCGACAACAGCGGTCGGATCGGTGGGCGCGTCGGCGAAGGACAGGTCAGAAACGACCGACATGCCGGCGACGCGCACGCCCAAGGCGTGCAGGGTGATCGCCTCCATGACGGTCGACATGCCCACGCAGTCCACACCAAGGCCCGCGAGAATGCGGCTCTCAGCCACGGTCTGGTACTCGGGACCGCGCAAGATCGCGTAAGTACCCTCACGTTGGCACACCCCACGCAGAACCCCCGTCATACACGCGTCCCACACGGTCGACACGTCCAGGAACAGCGGCCCATCGAAGGGCGAGGCGCCACTGAGATTCACGTGGTCGGTAATCGCCATGACGTCACCCAGGTTCCAGGGCTTCAGACAGCCGTTCGCGTTCGTAAGGACCGCGCGACTGATACCCGCGGCCGCAGCGGCGCGGACCAGGGCCGTGACAGGTCGGGCACCCATCCCCTCGTAGAGATGGGTGCGGCCTGTGGCCACGAGAACCACTGACCCACCACACTCATAGGCACGCAACTCGCCGCCGTGCCCGTCCGCGACCGGCGCAACAACGCCGGGGATGTCTCCCAGGGGAACCATGCCCGCAGGAACGCCCCAGGCCTCGTCGAGGGCATCGGCCAGGCCGGAACCAAGCACGACGAGCGCGTCGGGGCGTCCAGCGAGGTCAGTGAGGACACGACCGCCGACCACGGCCTCGTCGTCCAAGAGAGCCTGGGGGAAGCGCGGGTCGACGCTCACCGCTCGCCCTCTTCCACGCCCTGCGCGTACGTGCGCGAGGCCAGCTTCTCCTGCGTGCGCACGCGCCCCGCGCTGGTCAGCCAGTAGCCGACGAAACCCACGACCATTGCTAGGAGGATGCCGATATTGGCGCCCGCCCAGTCACCCTCGCGACCACCCAGGGGGCCGAGGAGGTAGCCCTGCCAGGACAGCCAGGAGGCACTCGCGTTCACGACCAGGCCCCAGCCCACCAGCGAGCCGACGATCAGGGAGGCGACCGCACCCCAGTTCACCGAGCCGTAGCGGCCCGACGGCGTGAAGAGGGAGGGCTCGTCGTAGTCCTTGCGACGCAGCGCGATGTCCGCGAGCATGACGCCACCCCACGCGGCGATCACAACACCCAGGGTCGTGAGGAACGCCGTGAAGGGGGTCAGGAAGGAGTCCGCGAAGAACACGACGACGATCGTTCCGACCGTCATGATCGTGCCGTCAATCGCGGTCGCGACCGGGCGCGAGACGGGCACGCCCGTGGCCAGAAGCGACAGGCCCGACGAGTAGATGTCCATGACGATGCCGCCGATCAGGCCCAGGATCGCGACCAGCGCGAAAGGAATCAGGAACCACGTCGGCAGCAGCGTGGTGAGCGCGCCGATCGGGTCATTGCCGATTGCATCAGAGAGGGACTCGTTCGCCGAGCCGACCAGGAGAATGCCGAAGAAGACGAGGATGACCGTGGGCAGCGCCGCGCCGAGCGTCGTCCACCCGACCACGCCCCGCGTCGAGGCCGCGCGAGGCAGGTAGCGCGAGTAGTCGGCGGCCGCGTTAATCCATCCGAAGCCGAAGCCCACGAGGAGCATGCAACCCGCACCCAGGACCGCGGTCAGTGGAGCCGAGGGACGCTCAGACAGAACAGCAAAGTCGATCGTCGGAGCGACCAGCACCAGGTAGACGATCGTCAGGGCCGCCGTGGCCCACGTGATCCACGTCTGAACCTTCATGATCGCCTCGAAACCGAGGATGCCCGAGCCTGCCGCCAGGACGACGACGAGGATCAGGGCGATGATCTGTGCGACGACATGGTTCGTGAAGCCGAGCGCCCCCATGACGGTGGCCGTGGCCTGGACGGCCATGATCGCCAGGAAGGTCTCCCAGCCCACCGTCAGGATCCACGAGATCGCCGCCGACACGCGGTTGCCGTTGAAGCCGAAGGCCGCGCGCGACAGGACCAGCGTCGGCGCGGAGCCGCGCTTGCCGGCGATAGCGATGAGGCCGCACACGACGAAGGAGAGCGCGACGCCCACGACAGACACGACGATCGCCTGGGCCAGGGAGAGGCCGAAGCCGAGGACCCACGAGCCCCACGAGATACCCAGGACCGAGATGTTCGCCGCGAACCACGGCATGAACAGGTCGGAGGGTTTCCCCTTGCGATCGGATTCGGGGATGACGTCCAGGCCGGCCATTTCGACGGCCAGAGCGCCCGATGACTGGGGTTCGCTCACGGTGTGCTCCTATGCGACGGAGATATTGTCAAAGCGACGTAATTCTATCACAGAGGCCACACGATTAAGCGCGAACGACGGGATTCGTCAGGCGTCCAATGCCCTCAATCTCGATCTCCACGCGATCGCCAGCATCCACGCGGCCACAACCCGCGGGAGCACCCGTGGCGATCACGTCGCCGGGCAACAGCGTCATCTGGTGGGACACGTAGGAAACCAACTCAAAGGGGTCCCAGATCATGTGCGCAGTCGAGCTGTCCTGCGCCTTCTCCCCGTTCAGGTAGGAGCGGATCGCCAGGTTCGTGACGTCAAGGGCGGGGTCTACCGTGATCCACGGTCCCAGCGGGCACGCCGAGTCGAAGGACTTTCCGCGCGACCAGGGGCCACCCGTCATGGCGTCGCGGGCAGTCGCATCGTTGGCGATCGTGTAGCCGAGGATGACCTGCGGCGCGTCCGAGGCGCCCACGTCCTTGGCCAGCGACTTGATGACAATCGCGAGCTCACCTTCGAAGATCACATCGCTCGACCATGCGGGGATCGCAATCGGATCATCCGGGCCGATGACAGATGTATTGGCCTTCAGGAAGATCGGCGGATCGGGCCGCTCATCGGAACCAATCGGTGCATCCGAGTAATTGTTGCCGATGCCCACAACCTTGGAGCGCGGGATCACCGGGGAGAGCAGGCGCACCTCATCCAGCTCGTAGATCAGGCCGGAGGGCTCCACGGGCGAAAACAGCGGGTCACCTTTAAGTCCCACAATTCTCGTCGACCCCTCCTCGAGGGCACCGTACACCGGATTCGTACCATCGGAAAAACGTGCAATTCTCATGGCAGTAGCCTAACCCGCGCGGCACGGAAGGCGAGCGGGTGAAGCGCAGTCGGCTGCCAGGCCTGGGCCAAGAGGGAATAGACGAGGCCGGGCAACGGTAGCGGAATGCACAGGGTCCGGCACGCGCGTAGGCGTTCCGGACCCGGGTGCGCGTCGGGTGCGCGAGGCATACCCCACGCACCCGACAATCCACACTGTCAGCGCTTCTTCTCCTTGGGACGCTTCCAGACGCCGCCTGGAACGTCGCCGGGTAGGAGCGGGTTGCCCCGACCGACGAAAACGGGGTCGTCGACGCCAGCCTTGCGCTGGGCCTGGTAATCCTTGAGCGCGCCAACGACCCAGCGCGACAGGAACACGAGGGCCACCAGGTTCGTGATCGTCATGACGGCCATCGCGATGTCGACGGCGTTCCACACGACATCGAGGCTCAGCAGGGCGCCGATCGTCGCCGAGGCCACGCACACGACGCGCACAGTCCAGGTCGCCCAACGCGCGTCGCCGAACACGAAGGACATGTTGGTGTCGGAGTAGACGTAGGCCGCGATGACCGATGAGTACGCCAGGACGAAGATCAGGATGGCCATGGGGACGATCGTCCACGCGCCCAGCTCGTTGGCGACGGCGAGGGTCGTCAGGTTCGAGGGATCCACGCCCTCGCCGCCCCACACGTCGGGACCTGCGAGCAGGATGACGAAGGCGGTCGCGGTGCACACGACGATGGTGTCGATGAAGACGCCGAGGGACTGGATGAGGCCCTGGCGCACAGGGTGGGACACGGTCGCGGTCGCCGCCGCGTTCGGAGCGGTACCCTGGCCGGCCTCGTTGGAGAAGAGGCCGCGCTTGGTGCCGTTGATCATCGCGGCGATGATGCCGCCGCCCAGGCCGCCGACCGTTGCCTGAGCAGAGAAAGCAGACGCAAAGATCTGGCCCAGCACGACGCCGAACTGCGTGATGTTCAAGAGGCAGATGATCGCGACCATGATGACGTAGATCGTCGCCATGATTGGGGCCATCCACTCTGTGACGCGGGCGACCGTACGAATGCCGCCGAAGATGACCATCGCCGAGAAGACGAAGATCAGGCCCGCGATCGTCAGCTGCGCCGCGGAGAAGCCGCCCGCGCCGGCCAGGGGCTGCTGAGCGGCCTCTCCGAATGCGCTCGTGAGCGTACCGGCGATCGCATTGGACTGCACGGAGGTGATGACGACACCGCAAGTAATGACGGTGATGACGGCGAAAATGTTGGCTAGCGTGCGGTTCTTCATACCGCGCTTCATGTAGTAAGCGGGGCCGCCTCGAAAAGAGCCGTCCGAGTGTTTGACCTTGAAAATCTGGGCGAGCGTCGCCTCGAAGAACGCAGTAGCCATGCCGACCAGGGCCACGACCCACATCCAGAAGATCGCGCCGGGACCACCCATGAGCAGCGCGGCCGCAACGCCGAACACATTGCCGATGCCCACGCGCGCGGCCAGCGAGATCGCGAAGGCCTGGAAGGAGGAAATACCGCCCTCAGCACCCTTGCGCGAGTCCAAGACGGTGCGGATCATCTCCGGGAAGAAGCGCACCTGGACAGCCAGGGAACGTCCCGTGAGGAAGAGGCCCACGCCGATCAGGATGACGATCGTCAGGTGCATCGTGATCCAATCGGCGATGTCCTTTTCGATCGCAGCTATCTGTTCCACAGGAACCTCCCGGGGTGTCTATCGACGAGGCCGTGGTTACGTCACGGGACCTCGCGCACTTCGCGGGCCGCGCCCGCGCATTGTATGGGACCTGTTCATCTTGCCACATGGCTGAGGTTACGGCGCGTAACGTCTCGATGTGTGCGCGCCGTCGCCTCGATGCTCTCACCCACCGTCGCATGTTCGTGTGTGCCGCCTCGGCCTCGTCGATGAGCTGCGGGAAGGCCGCGGCACTGCGGGGACGCAGACGTGGGCGCACTCTGGGACAATGAGGGCATGAGCGCGACTTTGAACGAGATCCTGGACGACCTGGAGGATGAGGGGCGTCTGAGCGACGATGATGCCCTGTACGAGGCCTTCACGTCTTGGGCGCAGGGCACTGGGCGTCCGCTCTACCCTCACCAGGAGGAGGCCCTGGTGGAGATCCTGGCGGGCAACCACGTGATTGCGGCGACCCCCACGGGGTCGGGCAAGTCGATGATCGCGCTGGCCGCGCACTTCACGTCGATGGCCCACGGGGGGCGCTCCTACTACACGGCGCCGCTCAAGGCCCTGGTGTCGGAGAAGTTTTTTGATCTGGTGTCCCTGTTCGGCGCGGATAACGTCGGCATGGTGACCGGCGACGTGTCCTTGAACGCCGACGCGCCCATCATCTGCTGCACGGCCGAGATCCTGGCGAATCAGTCGCTGCGCGAGGGTCCCACGCTGGACGCGGACATGATCGTCATGGACGAGTTCCACTTCTACGGGGATCGCCAGCGCGGCTGGGCGTGGCAGGTGCCGCTCCTGGAGCTGAGGAGCCCGCAGGTGGTGGCGATGAGCGCGACGCTGGGCGACACGACGCGTTTCGAGCGGGCATGGAAGGAGCGCACCGGGCGCGACGTGTCCCTCATCGACGACGCGGAGCGTCCCGTGCCCCTCGAGTTCGAGTACGTCGTGGACCGCCTGCACGACACGGTTGAGCGGCTGTTGGGCGAGGGCCGCTGGCCCGTCTACATCGTGCACTTCTCTCAGCGCGACGCGGTGGCGACCGCGCAGTCGTTCGACCGCTCCTCACTGTTGTCTCCGGAGCAGAAGAAGGCGATTGCCGCGCAGCTGGCGGGCGTGTCGTTTACGAAGGGCTTCGGGCAGACCCTGAAGTCGCTGCTCGCGCAGGGCATCGGCGTGCACCACGCGGGCATGCTGCCGCGCTACCGCCGCCTCGTCGAGCGCCTCACGCAGGCTGGCCTGCTGCCGATCGTGTGCGGCACGGACACGCTGGGCGTGGGCATCAACGTTCCGATCCGCACGGTGCTGATGACGTCACTCGTGAAGTACGACGGTCGGCGCATGCGTCACGTGAGCGCGCGCGAGTTCCACCAGATCGCGGGTCGCGCGGGCCGCGCCGGCTTCGACACGGTCGGTTTCGTGCGCGTCCTGGCCCCCGAGCACGAGGTCGACGCCGCCCGTGAGCGCGCACGCCTGAGCGCCGCACAGGAGGCCACACGCGACGCCCGCGAGGCCAAGCGCGCCGCGAAGAAGTCGGGGAAGAAGCGCAAGGGCCCGAGCGAGGGCGAAATCTCGTGGACGCGTTCGACCTTCGAGCGCCTCGTGGGCGCGGCCCCCGAGCAGCTCACGAGCCGTTTCGAGATGACGCACGCGATGGTCCTCAACGTGCTGGCAGGGGCACCCGCGGCCGGGCGCGACCCGGGCGAGCACCTCGTGTGGCTGGCGCGCAACAACGACGATCCGCCCACGGATCGCAACCCGCACCTGCGCCGCCTGGGCGAGATCTACACGTCGATGAAGCAGGCGGGCGTCGTCGAGCACGTGTCTTCTGCGCAGGCTTCGGCCTCCGGGGAGCCTCGCCTGCGCGCGGCCACCGACCTGCCGGACGACTTCGCACTCAACCAGCCGCTCTCCCCCTTCGCACTGGCGGCGCTCGAGCTGCTGGACCCGGAGTCCCCGACCTTCGCCCTGGACGTCGTCTCTGTCATCGAGTCGGTCCTGGAGGATCCGCGCCCGCTCCTGTTCGCGCAGGAGAAGGCGGCGCGCGCCGAGGCCGTGGCCGCGATGAAGGCGCAGGGCATGGAGTACGACGAGCGCATGGCCGCCCTGGAAGAGGTGACGTGGCCGCGCCCGCTCGCCGATCTGCTGGGGGACGCGTTCGCGGTGTACCTGCACGCGAACCCGTGGATCGAGGATCAGGAGATTTCCCCGAAGTCGGTCGTGCGCGAGATGATCGAGAACGCGCTGACGTTCACCGGGATCGTGGGCCGCTACGACGTAGGCCGCTCCGAGGGCATCGTGCTGCGCTACCTGACGGACGCGTACCGCGCGCTGCGCCAGATCGTGCCCGACGAGCTGATGACGGACGAGCTGCGGTCGATCATTGCGTGGCTGTCGGCGTTGATCCGCGCGGTCGACTCCTCGCTGCTGGACGAGTGGGAGGCCATGTCGACAGGGCAGGCCTTCTCCCCGGCGGCCGAGGGAGTCGGCACGGAGGGCACGGAGCTGGCGTTTGGCGCGCGGGAGGACGGGACAGTTCCGTTCAGCGCGAACCGTCACGCGTTCCGCACGGCGATCCGTGGCGCGTTGTTCGAGCGTGTGGAGGCGATGAGTCGCGACAACGTCGAGGCCTTGGCGCGCCTGGACGAGGCCTCGCGCACCCAGGTGGTCGCCCCGTGGGGCGAGGACCAGTGGGACGACGTGCTCGAGCGCTACTGGGCGGAGCACGAGTGGATCGGCATCGACCAGCGGGCGCGCGCCCTGTCGCTGTGCTCCCTGAACGAGGCGCCGACCCGGGAGGACGTGCTGGAGCTGGCCCCCGCTGTGGTGTCCTCTGATTTCGAGCGCGCCCAGGTGGCGCGCATCGAGGCGATCGCGGAAGCGGTCGATCAGGCTGGCGCAGGCACCTTCTGGCTGGCCACGCAGACCCTGTTGGACCCCGAGGAGGACATGGACTGGCGCATCGTCGCCCTCGTGGACGTGCCCGCCTCTGACGAGGCGAACCGCGTCGCCCTGGCAACGATCACGGTCGGGGCGCGGTAAATCCGTCCGGTTTCAAGGGGGGCACCGCTGGGGCGTCAGGGGCTGCCACGGCCTCGTTGATGTGGCAATTCGGATGAGTCGGGTGTGAGCGGCGCAGAGAGTCGTGGTCCCCGCCGTCCGAGTTATTCTCGCCGCGCGGGCCTCTCACCGATTTCCTGCTGGAGGCGCAGCAGGTAGCCGTCGGGATCCTGGACTAGGAACTGGCGGACTCCAATGTCGATGTCGCCCGCCCGGTACCACTTCTCTTCAGGTTCGGCGAAGATCGGCCACCCTGCCTCGGTGATGCGGTGCCATGCACCGTCCAGATTGTCGATCTGAACCTCGAGGTTGATCCCGCGGCCAAGCGGCAGCTCAAGGGGACCGGTTGCCCACGTCCTCCCGCGGTCGATCTGGTCGAGCATCAGGTGCGCGTTACCCAGGACGAGGTAGCCGAATCCTTCTTCGGGCCGCTCATAGTGGAGGGAAAAACCGACGAGGTCGCACCAAAAACGGCGCGATGCCACGTAATCGGTGACGGAAAGTTCAGGAACAAGCCCGGGTTCGTTGCTCATGGCCTCACTCTAGCGGGTACGGACGGGACTATGGTCGACAGATGCACAGTCCGTCAGCGCCGGGACGCCTTGCGGATCAGCCAGTCCGCGCCCGCGAAGAGCGCCATGAAGAGCAGGGCGCCAATCAGGATCGCCACGATGTTGATGGCGACCTGCGCGTAGCCGATGCGCCAGACGTTCACGAAGCCGTAGGGGTACTGGTGCGTGAAGGCGCCTCGCACGAGCGTGTACGCCACCCACGCGACCGGGATCAGCAGGGCGCGCCCCAGCGTCGCCCACGTGATGCCGCCGCGCGGACCCGCGAGCGCTGCCGTGCCCACGAAGGCTGCGGGGACGACGATGTGCTGCAGCGGGTTGGTGACGAGCGCGAAGCCGGACAGTGTTTCGTAGGGGCCGATCAGCGTTGCGTAGACGATAGCGGTCACCGTGATCATCATGAGGGCACACAGGTGTGTGGCTCTCCCCCACGCTCCGACGCGGCCTCGGCGCGCGAGGAGGGTCGAGATGATCGCAACCATGATGTTGGACAGCTCGGTGAAGTAGGACAGGCAATTGATGAGGCGCTCGGGGGCGCCCGCCCCGTGGGGGGCACCCGCGAACAGACCCTCCTCTATGTACGTCGCAGGAGCGTAGCCATCAAAGGCCGTAATGATGAGGGTGGCGGCGACGCCCGCCCAGGCGAGGGCGGCGACCACCCAGTAGGCGGCGCGCCCGCGGCGGCTCAGTTCAGTCATGTCGGTTGTCATCGTTCTCCCCAAATGCCTCCGCCGCAGAGCCATAGCGCGCAGCGGAAATAAGCCCAGCAGCAATCTCGCGAGCCTCGCGCATAGCTGCTTCAGTCTCTTCGCTGTACCGCAGATCTGCAGACACGATCACAGTCTCCTCGTTCCACTCTCATCTCACTCACCCGGGTGCCATTGTACGTCGAGCGATCTTCGCGCTAATACGGACCGCGGCATCGGATCAGCACGAGTCGTGGACGCGAGGTAGCACTTCCCAGCAGGGTTCCCCAACAACGTCGCACGTAATTCGTTATTCGGATCGACGCTGAGAGCTCAGAAACCGCATGATTTCAACGACCCTCATTCAAAATCTGAAGGAGAGGCAAGGGAATTACGTGCGAAATTGTGGGGGTACGAGAGTATCGGCGGCTGGGGCGAAGACCAGGCAGGAGCGTAGGACGACGACGGAAACAGGACGAGGCCGGGTCAGACCTGCGCGAGGTCCGTGACCTCCGCGTCCGTGAGCTCCACGAGGTCGAGGGGGCTCAGCTCGACGCTGAGGCCTCGGCGCCCGCCCGAGACGATCATGGTCTCGTGGTCCAGGCACGCAGAATCAATGAACAGCCGGTGGGAGGTCGTCTGTCCGAGAGGGCTGATACCGCCCACGACGTAGCCAGTGCGGCGCTGGGCGACGGCCGGGTCGGACATGGCGGCGCTCTTGGCGCCGGCCGCCTTGGCGATGAGCTTCATGGACAGGTGCGCGAGCGCGGGCACGCAGCCGACGACGAACTCTCCGGTGGGCTCCAGGCGAACCATGAGCGTCTTAAACGCTTGGGTCGGGTCGATGCCCAACTTTTCAACGGTTTCTTCGCCGAACGCCCGGGCGGCCGGGTCATGCTCGTACTCGTGAATAGTAAAAGCAACGCCGGCCGCCGTGAGCGCCTCGATGGCGCGGGTGGGGCCACCGCCGTGGTCTTTGCTGTGTTTACGAGCCATGACCCCAGTGTAGGACGCGTCAGAGGATCGAGGCCGTCGGGTCGCTAACGACGGCCTTGCCGAAGGGGAAGCAGGTGATCGGGATCATCTTCAGGTTGGCGATGGCGAGCGGGATGCCGACGATCGTGACGGCCTGCGCGGCGGCGGTGGTCACGTGACCGATGGCGAGCCAGAGGCCCGCAACCAGGAACCACACGATGTTCATGAGGGCCGAACCCGCGCCCGCGCTCGGATGGTCGACGACGCGCTTTCCGAAGGGCCACAGCACGTATCCGGCGATGCGGAAGCAGGCCACGCCCGCGGGAATCGTGACGATGAAAATGCAGGCGACGACACCCGCGAGGAGGTACCCCAGGAAGAGCGGGAGTCCCCCGAAGAAGAACCAGATGATGTTGAGCAGGGTACGCACGGCGTGTCCTTTCCTTGATCTGTGAACATTCTAGTCTGCCACGCAGGTCGGCTCAGTTCCCCCTGAGCCACCCCTGATTGCCCCCTGAAAGCGCCTCCCCGCGTACCATGATTCCATGAGTATTCCCGAGGCCATCGCCGCTGCCCGCGACCGCATCGACCGCGCCACGTCCGCGTGCGGACGCACGGATTCGGTCCACCTGGAGCTGGCCGTCAAGACGCGCACGCCCGAGGAATGCCGCGCTGCCGCAGCTGCCCTCGCCGAGGTGGGCCTGCCGATCCTGCTCGGTCACAACCGCGTGCAGGAGGCGCGCGCAACGGTGGACGCGATCCGCGAGGTGCCCGGCGCGCGCATCCACCTGATCGGCCCCCTCCAGTCCAACAAGATCAACCAGGCGCTGGCCTGCGTGGACGCGATCGAGTCGCTGGACTCCCCCGCCCTGGCCGCGAAGATCGACGCGCGCGCCACCGGCACCCTCCCCGTGTTCGTCGAGGTGAACGTCTCGGGCGAGGCCACGAAGCACGGCTGCGTCCCCACCGACGTCTCCGAGCTGATCGACGCGGTCGAGGCCTCGGCCCACCTGCAGCTCGCGGGCTTCATGACGGTGGGC
>NZ_CAUTSL010000057.1:0-14384 GCF_963540955.1 Actinomyces bouchesdurhonensis | reverse complement strand
GGGGGAGGGCCCCTCTCGGGGAAGGGCCCCTCTCGGGGAAGGGCCCCTCTCGGGGGAGGGCCCCTCTCGGAGGAGGGGCCTTCAGAAGAGGAAACCGAAGTCCCTCAAACGGGCTTCGGCCTCGTCGGCACCCGTCCATAGGATGCCTTTGACACCCAACAGTTCGGCGGCACGAACGTTGTCACGACGGTCATCGATGAACGCAACATCCGTAACGGGGACGCCCAGGCGTTGCAAGACATCACGGTAGATGCCGCGCGCGGGCTTACAGATGCCGTAGTCGCAGGAGAATGCAAAAAAGTCGAAGAGGCTGCCCCACTTGGAGCGACGGATGGCCTTCGCGATGGGGTACGGGGCGTTGGAGAGAATGCCGACACGCACGCCCTGGTGGCGTAGGAGGCGCACGAGAGTAAGCGTATGTTCATTCGCATTCGCCATGCGCGATGAATCGAGTGCGACGAGTTCCTTCAGGAGTTCGCGTGAAGGCTCTGGCTGACCACAGTCTCCTGCGATACGATCCCAAAATACTCGATCAGGTAGGCCAGCATCGTAGTCGGCGCGATGCGTCCACATCGCCTGGTCAACGAGAGTGGTCAGACCCCGCGATTCGTCACCGAACATACGGGCGATCGCGGCGGGGTCCGGGTGGGAATCCACGAGGACGCCACCGACATCGAAAAGCACGGTGCGCGAACTGCCTTGGGCGTTCATGCCTTTCGCTCCTTCTGGTACTGCATGGGGCCTACACCGGACCCTTTAGAGTAGTTTAAACGTAATTTCAGCCACAGATGAGCGCGGAAAGTGTATGATTGGAAACATACTCCACGTGATCTGCGGAAACACGCACGAAGTTAACTCAGTGAAGAATAAGATCTGCGATGCGCTGGAGATCATCCTCCCCTGCAAATTCGATGACGATTCGACCCTTCTTCCGGCCCTCCGTAATAGATACACGTGTGTCATATGCGTCAGACAATGCGGTGACGACGCTCTCACCCAGTGGCGACAGGGTTCGCTGCTGACGGGTACGCGGACGAGGCGTGGCCTTTGCTTTTCCCAGCCGGACAAGCTCCTCGGTGGTACGCACGGAAAGTCCTTCCGCGACGATGCGCTCTGCGAGGCGTTCCATTTCTTGGGCTGTCGAAAGTGACAGTAATGCGCGGGCATGGCCCGCTGTAATGACCTGTGCAGCTACCTTCTTTTGAACGGAGGGGGGAAGCTTCAGCAGGCGCAGGGTGTTGGCGATCTGCGGGCGCGAGCGGGCGATTCTCTTGGCGAGTTCTTCCTGAGTCGCACCGAAATCCGCCATGAGCTGTTGATATGCGCTCGCCTCCTCCAGCGGGTTGAGCTGGGCGCGGTGGAGGTTTTCCAGGAGGGCGTCTCGGAGCAGGTCTCCGTCGTCGGTCTCACGAACAATTGCCGGGATCGTTGTCTCGCCTGCAAGTTCGGAGGCGCGCAGGCGGCGCTCGCCCATGATCAGCTCGTAGCGCGCGTCGGGCTTCTCCTGGAGGAACTCCTGGAGCTTCTCGGAACGCCCCGTCGCGGGGATACTGCGAACGACGACGGGCTGGAGAACGCCGACTTCCTTGATGGAGGCCGACAGTTCTTTAAGATCATCCTCGTCGAAGACCTCGCGCGGTTGCTTCGTGTTAGGGACGATCTGGTCGATAGGAATCTCAGCGAAAGAAGCACCCGGCACCGGAAGCAGCTCGTGATCACTCGATGTTTCACGTGAAACATTAGACGAGGAGGCGGGGTTCACCGATGCATCGGCAGCTGTATTGCCGACAGTTGCCCCTCCGAACCCGGTTCCGAGCGAGCTGGACGCCGCCTGAGTCCGCGCGCTGGAGGGACCCAGTGCGGGCATTGCGGGTCGCTTGTGTTTTGACGAGGCCGTGACCCGTTTCGGTTGAAGAAGATCCTTCGCGGAACCTCCACGACCGCGTGCTGCGGGGCCTTCAGGAAAGAAAACGTCGAGCGGGCGCGAAGGAACGGTGGGCGTCGCCTGGGGCGTCTGTTCACCTGCCTGAGGGATAAGAGCTCCAAGTCCACGGCCAAGGCCAGAGTGCTTGCGAGCGCCTTTGCGGCCCTCAGACTTCGGTGTTACATCCGCCATTGCATAACTCCTTCGATTGCGTGCGTTCATTGTTTCACGTGAAACAATGTCATGTGCCCAGCTGTTGAGCGTGTTTCATCACTATATTGCACAAATGATCACATGTTCTAAAGTCAACGTTCTAACCCGCGTAAGCCGACTGTTCAGTTGATTGTTTCACGTGAAACAATCACCTCACTCTCCCGCGGACAGCCGTTGGCACAGTTCGAGGGCCGCCTTACGATAGGCGATCGCACCGACATTACGAGGATCATATGTGATGACTGTTTGAGCGTAGCTCGGTGCTTCAGAAATACGCACCGATCGGGGAATCACCGTGGTAAAGGTCTGTTCAGGGAAATGCGAACGGACCTCACCCTCGACTTCCTCAGACAGTCGAGTCCGTTTGTCCGCCATCGTCAACAACATACCGGATACACGCAGGCCGGGATTCAAGTCCACCCCGATACGTTCAACTGTGTTCCATAGCTGACTAAGGCCTTCAAGCGCGTAGTACTCGGCCTGGATCGGAATCATAACCTCATCAGCGGCCACCATGACGTTGAGGGTAACCAGGCCGAGGGACGGTGGGCAATCGATAAGGACAATATCAATGTTGTCGTGAGTCTCAACGTACTCGCGCAGAGCATCACGGAGACGATATTCACGACGTGGGACCGCAACGAGTTCGATCTCGGCACCCGACAGGTCAATTGTCGCAGGACACACGAGAACTCCGTCGATGTCGGGGCAGGACTGCACGACATCGCCAAGGTCGGCTCCCCCGATGATAACGTCGTACGTTGAGGGTGTTCCGACAGGATGCTCGACTCCTAATGCGCTCGACGCATTGCCCTGCGCATCGGCATCGATGACAAGGATAGATAGACCCCCGAGGGCCAAGCCGACTGCGATGTTCACCGTCGACGTTGTCTTTCCGACACCGCCCTTCTGGTTCGCGACGGCGATGATGCGCGTAGAAGCGGGCTTGGGAAAGTTAGCGCGCTCAAGCATGGCCAAGTCGCGCAAGTTCCGTTCGATCTGAGTGGACAGAGGGGTGTTGTTTGTATCCACGTGACACCTTCCTAGCTACTGCCTCTAGTCTACGGGGCACCGCGAACACTTCTGGCATCGAAAGTCCGTGATGCATGAATAGACACATGATTGGCACCGTTTGACGATGAACGACCGTGGAGTCGTTCTGCAGAATCGATTCTCCTGGCCAATACGGCTACCGAGAATAGTGACGGAATGACACGATGCCTCCAGGAAAACACATCGGATATGTTCTACATCACCTTCGAGAGGTTTCATGAAATACTTCCCTCCGCGCATGATAAAAGGGGTACCACACTTAAGTGTGGTACCCCTTACTAAAGAGTGTTGACTCTACCGTACGCGCGTACAGACCACGACGTAGGTCGACTCGTCCTCCATGATGGAGGGCACTTCGTGAATCTCGGCGCGCAGGTGATGGCGCCGAAGCTCCGCCGATGCTTCCTCAACTTCAATAGGCGCGCGACGACCTTTCAGAGCAACGAGTGATCCGCCTGGTGCGATGAGCTTAGAGGTCATTCGTACAAGCTTGCTCATGTTAGCCACAGCCCGAGCGGTGACTGCGTCGGCTTTGCCTTTACCACGGAGTTCCTCGGCGCGTGCCTGGTGAATGGTCACGTTATCCAGGCCCAGGTTATCGACGACGTCCTCGAGCCACTCGACGCGTCGCGCCATGGGCTCGGCCAGGTGTACGTGCAGGTCGGGACGGCATGCAGCGATTACGATGCCAGGCAATCCCGAGCCAGAACCGACGTCGAGGACCTCTCGCCCTTCACGACGAGGCATAAAGTCGAGGACGGCTGCGGAATTGACGATGTGACGCGACCAAATGCGTTCCATGTCGCGGGGGCCGAGTAGACCGCGCAATTCGCCCTCATCCTCAAGCATGCGCGCGTATTCAGCGACATCGGAAAAAGCGGGACCGAAAAAGTCGCGGACCGCCTGAGTTGGTTCTTCTGGGACGAAGGGGTCGCCAACCTGGCGACCCCTCCCCTTCCCGTTCGGGCTCTCACTCACCGTCGGATTCCTCGGGAAGGATAACGACGCAGCGGTGTGGCTCGGTTCCCTCCGACTCGGAGGTCAGACCTTCGTCGGCGACTACGTCGTGACACACCTTGCGCTCGAAGGGGTTCATGGCATCGAGCTTGACGGGCTGCCCGGAGGCGCGCACGCGGGCGATGGCCTCGCGAGTGATGTCTTGCAGTTCTTCCTTTCGTTCGGCGCGGAAGCCGGCGATGTCAAGCATGAGGCGCGAGCGCTCGCCGGTCTCGGTCTGAACGGCCAGGCGGGTGAGCTCCTGGAGGGCGTCCAGGACTTCGCCGTCCTCGCCGACGAGGCGGTCCAGGGCCTCGGCGTCGTCGGCGACGATTTCGACCGAGGCGCGACCGTTCTCGACGTCGATCTCGATGTCGCCGTCGAGATCGGCAATGTCGAGCAGTTCTTCCAGGTAGTCGGCGGCGAGCTCGCCTTCTTCTTCGAGGCGTGTGAGCTTGCCTGCGTTGTCGTCACTCATGACGTGTCCTCCGTGGTGGGGAATGGGGTCTTGTTGGGGTCCAGGGTACCCGCTTGGGTCACTGGACCGGGAATCTGTCGCCGTCAGCGCTTTTTACTGGAGCGGCGGCGGGCCTTGCGGCGTTCAACGCGGCGGCGCTCAATCTCCTCGGCGCTCAGCGCGCCGTTTGTGCCGTCCTGGTTGCCGGTTGTTTTCTGGGACGAGGCCTTGGTGGCTTGACGCTCGTTTGCGCGGCGTTCGCGCTGCTTCTTTTGCAGCTCGGCGCGCTGGGCGGATGCTTCCTGTTTTGCGACGCGCTGTTCGACGGCGTGAGTTAGGCTTCGCATCCACTGCTCGTCGGGCAGGGTGGTCCACTTCTGGCTGGCGAGGTTGCGGTAGACGGTGATGATTTCGCCGGGGGTCATGGAGGCGGGGAAGTCGGAGGCGACGCGCTGCCTCTTGGCCTTAGCGCGAACCTCGGCGAGGGTACGTTCGTTGAGTTCGCTGACGCGAGGATCGGTGCCGGGGGTACCCAGGGCGGCGCGCTCACGGTCGTAGTTCTGGAAGAAAGGTTTGGCCCATTCCTGGTAGGCGGACTCGCGTGAGGACAGCAGCTCGGCGTAGGCCGGTGAGCCGGGGGTGGGCATGACCTTGATGGTCCAGAGGGACTGGCCGAGAGCCCAGAAGGACGCGGTCACGGTGTAGATGACGACGCCCATCTGGAAGAACGCGCCGGAGAAGATGAACATCAGCGGCATCACGTACATCATGGAGCGCTGCGACTGGGCCATCGGGTTGTCGCCCATGTCGGGCATGTTGCGCGAGAAGGACAGGCGCATGGAGAAGAACTGCAGGGCGACCATGAGGACGATCGCGGCAACGAAGACGGTGACAACGCCGGGCTGGTCGAAAGAATCGCGCAGCGTGTGAGAGAGGCGGACGCCGAAGACGGTGGAGTTGACGATTTCTTCGGATACGGAGGCGGTCAGGGGGCCGAGGTGGTCGGTGGGTTCGCCGCGGTAGATGTAGGTGCCGACGGAGATGGAGGAGACTGCGATGATGGCGCGATACATGCCGAAGAGGACGGGCATCTGTACGAGCATCGGCAGGCAGGAGGCGAAGGGCGAAACCTTGTGCTTGCGTTGGAGGGCCTGGGTCTCTTCCATCATCTTCTGACGGCTGACCTGGTCCTTCTTGCCCTTGTACTTCTCCTGGATCTTGCGCATTTCGGGCTGGATGGCCTGCATGGCGCGCGAGGAGCGGATCTGCTTGAGGAACAGCGGGATGATGGCGATGCGCACCAGGATGGTGAGCAGCACGATGGACAGGACCCACGCCATGCCGGAGCCGGAGGACATTCCGAGCAGCACGAGGAGGTCGTGGATCCAGACCCACACGTAGGAGATCGCCCACGCGAAGGGGTGGAGGATTGCGTCGAACATAGTTTTCGCTTTCGCCGTGGCGCGGGTGCGCCGCTGTTTCGTTGTTCCTTATATTCCCGAGGCCGTGGCCGGTTACTCGGTCAAGTCGTGTTCCGGGTCCAGTCCCATGGGGGCGGGGCGTTCCCAGTTGTCGTGTCCAGCCCAATCCTCGGGTGGGATCCAGGGGTCGGGTTTCCAGCGCCCACGCTCGGGCACGTGGTCCACTCCCCCGTGGCTCCAGGGGTTGCATCGCAGGAGCCGCCAGGAGGCGAGGATGATTCCTTTGATGGGGCCGTGGATGCTGATGGCTTGGAGTGCGTAGGTGGAGCAGCTGGGCGCGTAGCGGCACCTGGGACCCAGCGCCGGGGAGATGTAGCGCTGGTATGCGACGATGGGGGCGGATAGGAGTGCACGTAGCACGCGACTCGCGATGTTCAACGTGCGTCCCATTTTCGCCATGCTCGTTCCATGACGCGATCAAGGTGGTCTGCTAGTTCTTTGGAGGGGATGCCGAGCGCCTTGCGTGAGGCTCGGATGACGATCCTGGTTCCTGATGGCAGATCCGCGATTCTCTCGCGCATGAGGTGTCGCAGCTGCCGCTTGACGCGGTTGCGTCCGTTGGCGCGCTTGATTTCCCGCTTGGGTACGACGAAACCGACGAGGCGGCTGTTGCGTTCCTCGTCGGCTCGGACGTGGACGACGACCAGCGGATCTCCTGCGCGCGCTCCGTGTCGGATCGCGGCGGTGAAGTCCGCTGGGTCAACCATGCGGTGCGCGCGCGGCAGCACCGGGGTGTCTCAGGCGGACAGCTTGGCGCGGCCCTTGCGGCGGCGGGCTGCCAGAATGGCGCGGCCGGCGCGGGTCGACATGCGCAGACGGAAGCCGTGCGTCTTGGAACGACGACGGTTGTTGGGCTGGAAGGTCCGCTTGGTGGTCACGGCAATTCTCCTCGGCGGGGAGTGGTTTCCCACTCGTTTTCGGTTGGGCTATCGGCCCACCTGGGCGCGGTAGCGGGGACACGCGCCCGAAATGGGCGCAAACAAGTTCCAAGACTAAGCGGATGGGCGCTGCTAGTCAACGCGGAGGGTTACTCACCGCGTCACACACAGTATCCACAGCTGTGCAAATCGCTGTTGAAGAATGTCGTCCACCGTTGTGGACGACGACGGTTATCCACAGGCTGTGTGTCATTTTTCTTTCCGCGGCCTTCCGCCGACCCACACTTGTAACTACAAATGTGTGATTCTGTGATAGTTCTCCACAGGTTCATCCCCAGTCTGTGCATAAGCATGTGTGCGGGCTACACTGCTGGGATGTACGAGCGTCACGCACATCACCAGCATGTCGTGACCGAACTCACCGTTATATTGTCCGGAGGTTACCGTGGAGTCGGATTCCCTCACACGTGCGTGGGCTGCCGCCCTCGAAGCAGTCCCCACAGACGAGCTGGGTCCCGTCGCCACATCGATGCTGCGCTCGGCGCGCCCCCTCGGCGACATTGAGGGAACGATTCTCCTGGCCGTTCCCAACGGCTTCACGAAGCAGTGGATCGAAGATAAGGCTCAGTCCAAACTCACCGCTGCGCTCTCAGTTAACCTGGGGCGCGCCGTGAGGATTGCCATCACGGTCGACCCCTCCCTCGAACTCGTCACCGCACAAGAGGAACAAGAAGAGCCGACCGCTCCCACAGCCGCCGCGCACGCCCCGGCCTCGTCCCCAAAGAAAAAAGAGGCCAGCTCACCCGCCCCCGTGGCGTCCACAGTGGACGTGGGACCCACGCACTTGAACCCGAAGTTTACCTTCGACACATTCGTTATCGGCCCCTCGAACCGTTTCGCGCACGCCGCTGCACTAGCGGCATCGGAAAGCCCGGGAACGGCGTTCAATCCCCTCTTTATCTACGGGGACTCCGGACTTGGCAAGACCCACCTTCTCCAGGCAATCGGACATAACGCACTGTCGATGATGCCTCACCTGAAGGTCCGCTACGTCAACTCCGAGGAATTCACGAACGAGTTCATCAACGCGATTCGCCTGAACAAGACAGATAATTCGCAGGTCGAAGCCTTCCATCGCCGCTACCGCGAACTCGACATACTCCTCATCGATGACATCCAATTCATCGGCAACAAGGAGCAGACGGTTGAAGGTTTCTTCCACACCTTCAACGCGCTGCACAGCGCCAACAAGCAGATCGTTTTAACCTCAGACCTGCCTCCCGCCCAGCTCACAGGTTTCGAGGACCGCATGCGTTCACGCTTCTCCTCCGGCCTGCTCGTGGACGTTCAGCCGCCGGATCTGGAAACACGCATCGCGATCCTGCACAAGAAAGCTGACGCCGAGGGCCTCGAAGTAACCCCCGAGGTTTTCGAGTACGTCGCCTCACGCATTTCCTCCAACATCCGTGAGCTGGAGGGCGCGCTCGTGCGCATCGGCGCATGGGCCTCCCTCTATAAGGAACGTATCGACTTAAATCTCGCGCAGATGATGCTCAAGGACTTCGTATCTAACCCCGACGACAACGAGATCACCGTCAGCCTCATCATGAGCCAATGTGCCGTCTACTTCGGCGTGACCATCGAACAGATGGGTTCCTCCGAGCGTAGCCACAACGTGGTCGAAGCACGCCAGATCGCTATGTACCTGTGTCGCGAACTCACCGACCTGTCACTACCCAAGATTGGTCAGGCCTTCGGACGTGACCACACGACGGTCATGCACGCGAACAAGAAGATCTCCAAGCTCATGAAAGAAAAACGCGAGACCTTCAACCACGTGTCGGAGCTTACAAACCGTATCAAACAGAAGGCGCGAGAGTCATAAAATACGCGTGATTGCTGGCAAAAGTTGACGCCCGCGCGGGATCCACAGGAACTGTGCACAACACGTGTACGACGGGTCCATCGCTGTGGAGAAAACGAGGCCATCTGTGGATGTTGAAAACTTGTCCTTCGATTCGTCCACATGTCCACGTGGGCGATCCACAGTTTCGTCCCAGAGTTACAGCACAGTAATTTCCTTGATATAGCAACGAAAAATCAAGTTATTCACAGAATTCACAGCCCTTATGATGGAGGGAGGAACGAATAACAAAATTTTTTTCACAAACCTCCGCACAACAACGCCGCGTTAGCGCCACGGCGAAGGCGAGTTCCGCGCCTAAGTCGTACCCCACATGGGCACACTTGTGGGTAAAGTAGTGTTCGTTCCGTTATGTGTTTTGGAGGCAGCAATGAAGTTCACCGTCGCCCGCGATGTTCTGGCCGAAGCCGTGTCGTGGACCGCGCGAGCGCTCCCCGTGCGCCCGGCGTCACCGATTCTGGCTGGCGTACGCATCAAGGCAGAGGGCGACGAGCTGACCCTGTCCTCTTTCGACTACGAGGTCTCCGCTAATTCACAGATCCCCGCCACCGTTGACGAAGCCGGCGAGGTCTTGGTCTCCGGTCGCCTCCTGGCAGATATTTCTAAGTCGCTGCCCTCCAAGCCTGTGTCCGTTGAGCTTGACGGGCAGAAAGTCACCCTGGTGTGTGGCTCCTCACATTTCACGCTGGCCGTCATGCCGCTCGACGAATATCCACTGCTGCCCGCTCAGCCGACGGGCATCGGCGCGATCGATTCCTCCACGCTCTCACAGGCGGTCTCTCAGGTGTCGATTGCCGCGTCGCGCGACGACACCCTGCCCCTGTTGACAGGTGTCCGCATCGAAATCAACGGCCCTGCCATTACGCTGCTGGCAACCGACCGCTACCGCCTGGCCATGCGTGAGCTCGACTGGGAGCCCACCGACACCTCCATCGAAGAGGTCGCCCTTGTCAAGGCCCGCATCCTCCAGGACGTCGCCAAGTCCATGACCTCGGGTGCCAAGGTCGAGGTTGGCCTGTCCAGCGAATCTCAGCCCGGCGCCTCGTCCCTCATCGGCTTCACTGCCCAGGGACGGCGCACCACCTCGACCCTCATGGACGGCGACTACCCCGCCGTGCGTCGCCTCTTCCCCGAATCCACGCCGATCCAGGCCGTCGTCGACCGCCACGCCCTGCTCGAGGCCGTCAAGCGCATGTCGCTGGTCGCCGAGCGCAAGACCTCCGTGCGCCTGGCCTTCACCGACGGTCAGCTGGTGCTCGAAGCCGGCCAGGGCGACAACGCTCAGGCCTCCGAAGCCATCGAGGCGACCCTGCACGGCGACGACATTTCCACGGCGTTTAATCCGCAGTTCCTCATCGACGGCCTGCAGGTCCTGGACACCGACTACGTGCGCTTCGGCTTCACGCACCCCACGAAGCCGGCCGTCATCACCGGCCAGAAGAAGCCCGACCAGGGCGAGGTCACGCAGTTCCGCTACCTGCTGATGCCCATCCGCTTCGGCATCTGACGTGCGCGTCTCCCACCTGGCCCTCGACGACTTCCGCTCCTGGAAGCACGGGGTCGTCGAGCTGCCAGCAGGACCCACGGTCCTGGTGGGCGCAAACGGCCAGGGCAAGACCAACCTCGTCGAGGCGCTCGCCTACCTGTCCACGTTCTCCTCGCACAGGGTCGGCGCGGAAGGCGCGCTCGTGCGCATCCCCATCGACGAGGCCGAGGCCGCCCCGGGCGGCGCCGTCATCCGCGCGCGGGTTGTGGCCTCGGGCCGTGAGCAGGTCATCGAGCTGGAGATAGTACGCGGCAAAGCTAATCGCGCGCGCATCAACCGCGCGCAAGTCAGGCCCCGCGACATCCTAGGTATCGTGCGCACGGTCGTGTTCGCACCCGAGGACCTGTCGCTCGTGCGCGGCGACCCGTCGGTGCGCCGTTCTTTCCTGGACGATCTGGCCACGCAACTGTTTCCCATTCACGCGTCCACTCGAGCGGATTTCGACCGCGTCGCCCGACAGCGCGCGGCCCTCATGAAGGCCGCCCAGGCCTCGATCCGGCGCGGCCTCTCCCCCGACCTGTCAACGCTGGAGGTGTGGGACCAGCAATTTGCTGCGCTCTCCGCCCGCATCACGGCCACGCGCGCGACCATCGCTCAATCACTGATGGAGCCGGCAGCGCGCTCCTATGACGACGTCGCCGACTCGCCTCGTCGCTTGCGCCTCGCTTTCGATGCTTCTGTCGACCGCGTCATCGGCACCGATCCCGAGCGCCCCGCCAGCTCCGACCTCACCGACGTGGATGCACAGACGCAGCGCATGCACGCCGCGTTGAGGGTCGTACGCGAAAAGGAAACCGAGCGTGGCATCAACCTGGTGGGTGCCCATCGAGACGATCTCACCCTCGGCCTCGGCGGGATGCCCGTCAAGGGATACGCCTCCCATGGTGAATCCTGGTCTGTGGCCCTCGCCTTGCGCCTCGGGGCCTTCGAGCTCCTCGGCGAGGACGGCGACACCCCAATCCTCATCCTCGACGACGTCTTCGCCGAGCTAGACTCCTCGCGCCGGGCGGGACTGGCCGCCCTGACCTCTAAGGCCGAACAGATCATCGTCACCTGCGCGGTCGCCGAAGACCTGCCGCCTTCCCTCGACCACCATGCCCTCCACGTGCGCCTCGACCCGAAACGCGGCACTTTCATTGACGAGGCGGACCATGAGTGAGCGCAACAATACGCCCGTCGCGTCGCTAACACCCGCCGGCGCCGGGCGCCCCGACAATGAGGACGTCTATTCTCGACCACCAGGCGAGGACGCCGACGCCGACGAGTTCGCTGTCCGTGCCCTCGAACGCGCCCAACGCGTCGCCCGCAACCACGGTTTCATTCGCTCTACCCTACCCTCGTGGGGTCTCGACGAGACGCGCCCCAGGCGCAGCCTCGACGGATCCAGCGAATATACGGCCATCGAAATCGACGGACTCGGTCGCCTCGCAGGAGACTCACACGACGCTCAGGAGCGCGCAGCCACGCGATCCGCTGCCTATCGTCGCTACGCAGGACCGACCCCGGCCTCATCCACTGACGAGGACCCCGACGGGGACCTCACGGCGCTGCGCCAAGCCCTCGAGGACACCGGTACCTCATGGAGCCGCTCCCCCGGCATGGCCGCCATGCGCCCACGCTACCAGCGGGCCAACTCGCTGGGAGCGATCCTCGCGCGTACCATCAGCGCTCGATCGTGGGATACACCCACCAAAATGGGTTCCGTCATGGCGAAATGGCGAGACATCGTGGGACCCTATAACGCCGATCATACGCATGTCGAAACCTTCGAAGGCCACAAGCTCGTCGTGCGCGCTGAAACAACCGGTTGGGCCAAACAGCTCCAGCTACTGCTTCCCACCATCGAGCGGCGTATCGCCGAGGAAGTCGGCGCCGGCGTCGTCGAACAGGTCATCATCCTCGGTCCTGTCGCGCCCTCGTGGAAGAAGGGACCCTACGTCGTGAGAGGACGAGGTCCTCGCGAGGACTACGGTTAGGCACCCAGAGGCAGTGTCCTCAACGTATTTAGCCATATTGGTCAGGTTTTGTTAGTCTTCAATCTGTAGTCCGAGGACGAGGAGTAACGATGACGAATCCCTACGGTCCGCCAGTGCAGCGCACGAGCGGGGCACGCGTGGGTGACGACACCAGTAAGCCGACGCAGGCCGATAGCATGCCCCAAGGACGCGGTCGCGGCCGCCAGGCGGCGGCTTTTAAACCCGAACAGTCCGGGTCCGGGTGGATCGCCCCGGCCTCGTCCAATGACTCTGAGACGACTCAACTGAAGCGCGCAGTCAGTGCCATCGTCGCCGTTGTAGTCGTCGCCTTGCTCGTCTCCTGCGCTTTCGCGACGTTCGGTCCCGGAGGACTCCTTGCCGACGGCACTCACCCGTCCTCGACCACGCCGACACCCCTGGCAACCGGCAACGGCGATCAATACTCGACTCAGTACCTCGATGGAAAGTTCACTATCACGACGACGACAATCAAGCAGGGACCAGTCGATAAAAAAGGCTCAGAAACCCTCCTCGTGACCTACACTCTCGTCAACAACACCGCGATCACGCAGCGTGTCCGACTCGCTCTTCCCAAATTAATCCAGAAGGGGACGGAGCTTCCCGATGCAGAGTTCGAATCGGATCAGGAACCCGAGGGAGTGAACGATTGGAAATACGAGATCGAGTCCGGTGAAACGATGACCTTGACGTATGCATACAGATACGCATACCCTGGCGAACCAGTCACCTTCGAGCGGTGGTACACCATGAAGGAGGACCCGAACGCACCACTGTGGCAGGCCTCGCCCGACGACGAGAATGAGGAAGCAGACAACGAAACGTGGGTCTGGCACCCGTACTGATCCGGCAATCCAGTGCAACAACGAAGGAAACAACGTGAGCTATCCAGTCACCAATCCGAGTGCTCCTCGGCAGGGACGAAAAAACTCCATCCTGGCCGTCGTCTTGATCATCCCCCTCGTGCTCGCCCTTGCCGTGGGAATTGGTGTTGGGGTCCTGATGAATCGACCTGGCGGTAATTTAGAGTCGTCAAGCGAGCCATGGGAAGAGAAGACAATTCAAGCGGACCACTACTCAGCTGACGTACTGGATGGTAAGTTCCATATTGAGTCGACCTCACTCACACGTGGACCCGTCGATCAAGACGGGGCGGACACCCTGTTGGTCACCCTGACAATGACCAACAATACCGACGACCCTGAATTTGTCATGCTCCATATTCCACGACTGTTCCAAAACGGAATCGACCTCGATCTAGCTAACCTCGACCCCAACGAGCACCCCGACATCGTCTCGGAAATGAACGATGACATGATCAGGCCTGGCGACACCACGACGATCGTGGTCGGCTACAAGTACCTAAAGGTCGGCGAGCCAGTTGTTTTCGCCACGGAACTTTCCGAAGGCGAACACTACTACGACTTCCCGAACATCGTCGTCCAACCGTCCTGATCGCGCGCCTTCCCTCTGACCTTCACGAACGCGTCTTCGTTGCCTTCTCATGACCAACGAGCGACGCTCGACGCGAGGCGAGACAGAGGAACGGGTGAAGGCTCATCATCTTCTTGACCGGTCAAATAATGTCACAACCACTCCACATTTCGATCTTGTTTTGCTACGCTTCCAGATACCATCCCGCACAACAGTGCGTTTTCTATGAGGAGTCATAATGAGTAACCCTTACGCTCCCGAGGGCCAGGATTCCTGGAACCCGGGAAATGACCAGGGCGGCCAACCCGATCCAACGCAGCCCTACGGCCAGGGTGACCCTAACGCTGCCAACGCGCAGACCCAGCAGTTCTCGGCTGGTTATGGGGATCAGACCCAGCAGTTCTCGGCTGGTTATGGGGATCAGACTGGGCAGTTCTCGGCTGGTTATGGGGATCAGACTGGGCAGTTCTCGGCTGGTTATGGG
>NZ_CAUTSL010000056.1:0-14686 GCF_963540955.1 Actinomyces bouchesdurhonensis | reverse complement strand
CCATGACGGCGTCCGTCGAGGGGCCGGCCTGGACCATCATGATGGCGACGCGCGGAGTGCGAAGCGATGCGACGAAGTCCGGAAGAGTTGACGCGGGAACGAAGGTCGCCTCGTCGCCGTGCTCGGCCATGAGCTTGTCGGTGCGCGCGGGCGTGCGATTGAAGACGGCAGTCGCGTACCCGTTGCGAGCCAGGTTGCGGGCGAGGTTGGCACCCATCACACCCAGTCCGTACACGCCGATGTCAGCCGACGCCTTCTTTGGGGTAAACGTGCTCATGCGGTGACTCTCCTAACGTCTGGGTCAGTTGTCACCAGGGTACGTCCGGAATAGGTGGGGGTGCACCGTGCGCGGGCGTGAGGATGGTCGCGCCCACTCTGGGACGCGGCTTTCCGACGCTACGCTCAGTGCTTGCGTCGCGTCGGGCTTAGGTTTCGTGGCTGCTCTACCCCTGCGCCTCGCGTACTGCCTTCGCGGCGGCCTTGCGGGCCTTCTTTTGCGCGACCTTTGCCTCCCAGTGGGCCTGCTGCGCCTGGTATTCCTCGGCGAGGGCGCGCACGTCCTCCGAGGCCCACCACTCCAGGAGTGCCTCGCGGGCTGCCTCCTCGCCCAGCGGTCCGCGTTCCATACGCAGCTCAAGCAGGTAGTCGCGGGCGATTTTGACGGCGCGCGAGGGGCGCAGCCCCAGGATGTCCATGATTTGGTCGCCGTCGAGGTCGGGGCGGATCGCGTCGAGTTCCTCCTGCTGCCGCAGGGCGGCAATCCGCTGCTCCAGGTCGTCGTACGCTGCGGACAGGTAGTCGGCCTTGCGGCGGTTGCGGGTCGTGCAGTCTGCGCGCGTGAGGCGATGGAGGCGTTCGAGGAGGTCACCGGCGTCGGTCACGTATCGGCGCACGGCCGAGTCGGACCAGGCGACCTCGCCGTAACCGTGGAAACGCAGGTGCAGGGCGACCAGGTTAGAGACAGCCTCGATCGTGGCCTTGTCGAAGTGGAGGGCCTTCATGCGCTTGCGCGTCATCTTCGCGCCCACGATCTCGTGGTGATGGAAGGACACAGAGCCGTTCTTCTCGAAGCGGCGCGTCGCCGGCTTGCCGACGTCGTGCATGAGGGCCGCGAAGCGCAGGATGAAATCGGGGGCGGGAACCGGGCCGTCCGGGCCGGTTTCCAGGTCCATGGCCTGCTCGACGACGGTGAGGGTGTGCTCGTAGACGTCCTTGTGGCGGTTATGTTCGTCGACGGTGGAGACGAGGGCGGATACTTCGGGTAGGACGATGTCAGCGACTCCCGTGTGGACCATCAGTTCGATGCCGCGGCGCGGGAAGGGCGAGATGATGAGGCGCTCAAGTTCTGCGCGTATGCGCTCGGCGGAGACGATACCCAGGCGCGATGCCATGGTTTCCATCGCGTTCATGACGTCCAGGTCCACGTCGAGGCCCAGCTGGGCGCTAAAGCGGGCGGCACGCATGATGCGCAGCGGATCGTCATCGAAGGACTGTTCGGCGGACACGGGTGTGCGCAGGTTCCCATCCGCGAGATCCGTCAGGCCGCCGCACGGGTCGACGAGGGCCATCTGCGGCAGGCGCATCGCCATGGCGTTGACCGTGAAGTCGCGGCGCGTCAGGTCGCCTTCGAGCGTGTCACCGAAGGTCACCTCGGGCTTGCGTGAGCCGATCTCGTACTCGTCGGTGCGATACGTCGTCACTTCGACGATCAGGTCGCCGCGGCGCCCGCCGATCGTACCGAATTCCTTACCGATGTCCCACGTCGCGTTACCCCACTGGGCGAGGAGTTCTTCGGTGCGCTCAGGGCGAGCCGAGGTCGTCATATCAAAGTCGTGAGGGGTGACACCCAGGAAGGCGTCGCGCACGGGCCCGCCGACGAGCGCGAGCTCCTCCCCGGCCTCGTCAAAAATCGTGCCGAGTTCCATAATCGCGGGCGGGAGCGCCGCAAACGTCCTCGTGGCGTTCGCCATGAGGGTAGGAATGTCCGTCGTTCCGGCGTTTTGCGCGGTCACGGGGCCGTTGATCGGGGAAGCTGACTGGGTACTCATCACCCCTAAGCATGCCAGGAAAGCGCCCTGGCCGACTACCGGGGGCCGCCCACCGGCTAAAGTGGAGTCATGCCTGCACGTTCCGTTGACCGCCGAGCCGGGGTTCCCAGACCCCCGCGTCGGTCTGCTTCTGTGCGCGCGGGCCGCTACCACCTGCCTATTTCCGCTGAGACCAGCGCGGGCGGCATCGTCGTTGACGTACGTGACGGAATTCCCTATGCGGCTCTGATTGCTCGGCGCAATCGCGCGGGCCGCGTCGAGTGGTGCCTACCCAAGGGGCATCTGGAGGGGTCCGAAACCCCGCAGCAGGCTGCGCTGCGCGAGGTCGCCGAGGAAACCGGCATCCATGGGCGCATCATCCGCCACCTCGCCTCCATCGACTACTGGTTCTCCGGCAATGACCGCCGTGTCCACAAGGTCGTCCACCACTACCTGATGGACTACGAGTCCGGCACGATCACCGTGGAGGGGGACCCGGATCATGAGGCCGAGGCCGCCGCGTGGGTGCCCCTGCGCGACGTGTCACGCCAGCTTGCCTACCCCAACGAGCGCCGTATCGTGCGCATCGCCCTCGACTTACTGTATCGGGATAGCCGTGGGTAGGCGCGCGTCATGGGCGCTCGCCCTTTGCGCGGCGCTGGTCCTTCCCTTCGGTCTGGTCATTGACGAGGCCGTGGCCGCCCCCGTGTCCGCGCAGACGTCTGCGACGGGACAGGAGCGTCCCGCCGTCATGGGCGCTGTTTCCGCCGATTCCAACCTGTCTGTGTCGATCAACGCACTGACGCCTCGCATTATGACGAGTGAGAGCGAACTCGTTATTTCAGGCACGATCCGCAACGATTCGCCAACGACCCTCGCCTCTGTGAGCCTCGAGGTTTTCGTCGCCAACGAAACACCTATCTCTGTCTCTGCCCTGACGACACAGCTGAGCGAAGACGAGCCTGACGCCACACATGCGGCGTCCACCACGCTCAGCAACGTGGTGCGCGGCGCAACCACCCCCTTCGAAATTCGCATCCCCAGGTCCAACCTGCCGCTGTCCGACACCGACGAGTGGGGGCCGCGCGTTACCACCGTCACCGCGACTTCCGGTGACTTTTCAGGCAAAGATCGCTCAATCATCGTGTGGGACTCAGGCGCGCAGGTCGCTGCCTCCCGCGTCTCCGCGGTGGTTCCCTGGACAAAGACGAACGCTGCGAACAACCAGGCCGAGCGTTCGGCACTCCTGTCCCTGGCGGGGACATCGGGCCTGACACTGGCCGTCGATCCCCTCCTGATTCCGCGCGGCCCCCAGCCTACGACCGCCCCCAAGCCCTCCACACCAGCGGACCAGGATCATTCCGAGGAAGAATCGGGGCAGTCGAGCCAATCCGGCCAAACCACAACCCAACCGAACCCGTCCACCTCCGCGGTGCCAACACCCGCGCCCACGGCCACCGACCCCGCGCAGCGTTCCCGTGACCTTCAATCCGAGGCATTCGTTTCCGCCTTCATGTCGACCGCCTCCGAGGTCATCGCACTGCCTAACGGCGACGCAGACCTCGGTGCCCTCGCCCTGTCAGGTAACACCGGTTTCTGGGGTTTAGCCTCCGAATCCATTGACGCCTTCCCGGGGACCCTGCGGCAAACCGGTTGGGTTGCGCCCTCCCCGACGCCAGCAAACCCCACGCCTAGCCCCTCCGCATCCAGTCAAGCCGCGAGCGTCCCCTCACACTCGACGCCCCCCACCGCCTCCGCGACCCCCTCCCCAACGACATCGGCCACCTCTGCCGGACAAAGCGGAACCACGTCGGCCTCCCCCGACTTAGGCCCCACGATCCTGCGTAACGTCGGTTGGCCGGCCGATGAGACCTTCGGCACAACTTTCCTGTCCAACTTCGCGGCTGCCGACCAAATCACGATCGCCCCAGCCTCGTCCCTGGCTCCCGCCGAAGAGGTACCCTTCACCTCCCTGGCACGCGTCAACATCAACCCGACCACGGGACAAACCTCAACAAACGGGGCCGGCGCACACGCCCTCGCCCAGCAGGCCGACATCGCAGCGCTCCTGTCGTGGAACGCCAGCGGCAGCGACGAGCTGGACGCAGAGCAGGCCCTCACCGCGATCACCGCGATCATCGCTCGCGAACGTCCCTCCTCGTCACGCACCCTGTTCGCAGCAGCCCAACGCGGGACCGCAATCAACGACCGCCTCACCAGCCGCGTGAACGCACTCTTCTCCCCCCGATGGGTCTCCGCCATCTCCTTCACGGACATCGCCAGCAGCGAGCCCACAGACATTGAGCGCGACACAGTCGACACCGGCACCCTTGCCGACGAAACGAAAACCGGGATCGACACCATGGCCTCGTCTCTGACCATGCTCGCGCCGCTGGCAAACGCGACACACGATCCCGATGCCGTCTTCGCCTCCGTCACCCCCGCGATCCTGCCCGCACTCAACGCCGGGTCCACCCCATCCGAGCACCTCGACAACGCGACCGCGATGACAAACCAGGTCACCGCCATGCTCGCAGCCGTATCCGTCGAACCATCCTCGACCGTCAACCTCATTAACAAATCAGCGAACTTCCCGGTCCTCATCCGCAACAACCTGGACTGGCCGATCAACGTCGACGTCACCCTCATCCCAGACGACCCGCGCCTGCGCGCCACCCCGGCGCTTTCCCAGGAGCTGGCCGCACACGGAGCGACAACCGTCGAAGTGCCCGTCGGCGCGATCGGCAGTGGCGACATCGAGGTCACCTACAGGGTGACAACTCCCGACGGTCACGTCCTCGACGACTCCCAGACCGTCACTGTTCGCATGCGCGCCGGCTGGGAAGACGCGATCACTGCTGTCATCGCCTGCCTCTTCGGACTCCTTTTCGTCGTCGGCATCAGCCGGTCGCTGCGCGGCCGGGCAGCTCGCGAGGCACAGGCATCGGACGCCCACGAGGACGCACCTACCTCCGAAGCTGGTAGCCGCACCGATACGGAAAGTCCCGCCCAGGCCTCGGACACACCAAACGACCCCGCTGACCAAGAGACAGCCACGACGAAGGAGACCCCATGAGTTCGAACACGTCTCGTCGATCGATTCTGAGGGCATCGGCTCTCATGGCGTCCGGAACGATGGTGTCGCGCATCCTCGGCTTCGTGCGTAACGCGATGCTGATCGCCGCAGTGGGCGCCACCGCCGGCGGCGTGGGCGCTGCCTTCCAGACGGCCAACACGCTGCCCAACACCGTGTTCAACCTCCTGGCCTCCGGCATCTTCGACGCGGTCCTGGTACCGCAGATCGTCGGCGCTATCAAGCGCCGAAACGACGGCGACACTTACGTCAACCGGCTCCTCACCCTGGCGGGCACAGTCCTGTTCCTCGTCACTTTCGTGACGATGATCCTCGCACCCCTCCTGGTCATGATCACGGCCGCGGGCTACACCGACGACATCCGTCACCTGGCGATCCTCTTCGCGCTCCTATGCCTGCCGCAGCTCTTCTTCTACGGCCTGTACAACCTCCTGGGCGAGCTCCTCAACGCCCGTGAAATCTTCGGGCCCTACATGTGGGCACCCGTCGTCAACAACGTCGTAGGCATCGCCGGCCTCGGTCTTTTCCTCGCGATCTGGGGCAGCGCCCCCGACGGCGGCATTCCCGCGGGCGACGTGACCGGCGCCCAGTTCTGGGTCCTGGCCGGTTCAGCAACCCTCGGCGTCATCTGCCAAGCCCTGTGCCTGCTGTGGCCGATGCGTCGTGCGGGCATCTCCTTCAAGCCCGACTTCCACTTCCGTGGCACATCCTTCGGGTCGATGCCGCGCGTCGCCGGCTGGACGTTCGCGACCCTCGGCGTCTCCCAGATCGGTGTACTCTCCACCAATAACCTGGCCGCCATGGCCGACGGCTATATCGGTCGCAACGGTGCCCAAGGCGGCGTCGTCGGCATCCTCGCCTACTCGACGGCATTCATGATCTTCATGGTCCCCCAATCGCTCATCACCGTGTCCTTGACGACCGCAATCTTTACGCGCATGGCGGGTGCCGTCGCCGACGGTGACGATAAAGCAGTCGCCGACAGCTACCACCTGGGTGTCCGCACGATAACCTCACTAACCCTCGCCGCCGCCGCGATGCTAATGGCCGGTTCTGTCCCCATGATGGAGATCGCAATGGCAGCCAAGGGCGGGGACCCGCAGGCTGTCACCGCTTATGCGCTTGTACTCACCTCGCTCATGCCGGGTGTCGCCTCCACCGGCATGGTCCTCATGAGCCAGCGCGTCTTCTTCGCCTACGAGGACGTCAAACCTGTCTTCCTCATGGGCATTGGGCCCACGATCATCCAGGTGATCGTCGGTTGGTCGCTGTACGCCATGACGGGAGCGCGCTGGTGGGTGGTCGCCGCTGCCCTGGGCGAGACCGCGTGCCGCCTGACGCAGGGTGTCATCGCCGTCGTGTGGGTCTCGCGTGAAAACCGCTACGTGGACCGTTCAGGCCTGCTGCGCTCCTACATCTGTTACCTCGGCGCTGCGGTTGCATCGGGCATCGTCGGCTTCGCTGCCCTGTGGCTCATAGGTATTCACACGAGCGTGTCGTCTTCGCTGGGCCGCATGGCTATCGCGGGCGTCAAGCTCTCGGTTGTCTCGGCCATCACCGGCCTCGTCTATCTCCTGGTGCTGCGCTTGATTGCACCCAGCGAATCCCTTGCCATGATGCGTCCCCTCCTGACGCGCCTACGTGTCCCCGTCTCTGTGGTGAACATCCTGACAGCGTCGTCCACGCCTACCGCGCAACCAACTGCGATAATGGCGTCACACACACACGAACAGACGGAGGAATCGATGGCCGACACGCCAGAAACGACCGGCGACGGCAAGGCGTTGCCGTCGTTCGACGAGGTTGTCTCCAACTCGCCGATTCCCGCTCCACCTGCCCCACCCGCACCCGCAGCCCCACCCGCACCCGCAGCAGCACCCGCACCCGCAGCAGCGCCCGCACCCGCACCCGCAGCAGCGCCCGCACCCGCACCCGCAGCAGCGCCCGCACCCGCAGCAGCGCCAGAGGAGGCGGCAAGCATCGCAACAACACCCGCGTCCACCGGCGCGCCTGCCGTCGCAGCGGCGGCACCGGTCCTCGACCCGGCGACGCGGGCCCCCACCGCGAACCCCGGCGTTGTCGAGGCCGTGGCGGCCCCCGTGGTTCACGCCGTCGCCGAGGCCACGGATGCGGCCCAGGCTCAGGCAACCCCGGAAACTCAGGCAACCCCGGAAACTCAGGCAACCCCGGAGGCTCAAGCGATTCCGGAGGCATTAGCAGAGTTCGGCGTCGAACCACTGACCGAGGAAGAGAGCGTTGACGCGGCCCAAGTGCCCACAACCTCGTTCCCGGTCGCTCCCCCGCCACCCGCGCCCACGGCCAGCGGCTACGAGCGCGAAGGCGAGGACTACGAAACAGACTTCCCACACCCTGCGCCGCTCGCAGACGCACCTGCGACCCACCAGATCCCGCGTGTTCAGGCGATGTCACCCACCGTCCCCGCGGAGGATGCCACCGAGGTCCTGGACCCGGTCACCGCAGTTTCCGCGGACCAGGCCACGGCCTCGCCGGAGGAGACGAAAGCCCCACAGCGTACCGGCAAGCTCATCGATCCGACGAGACCCGCGCTTCTCTTCGGCCTGGCGCTGTTCCTCTTTGGAGCATTCTGGGGACCGTGGATGGCGACCCGACCCGTCACTAACCTTGACCTCGGCCAGTCTCTGCGCGCTGGCATCAACCAACAACAGTCCGCCGAAGAACCCGCACCGAACCTGACGACCACGCCGCCACCCGCGCCGTCCGTGACGCCCGTCATTTCCTCGGTGCAGGTCCTGTCGTGGAACAACGACGATGGTGACCACCCGGACCGCGCAATTAACATGATCGACTCAAACCCGTCGACCTCATGGAGTTCACGCTGGTTCGACAACAACCAATTCCGCGACGAGACCTCTGTAACAATTGTCGTGAAGCTACAGCAGAAGGCCACCGTTTCCTCGGTGACCCTCCAGATGGACCCGTCCACCTCCGGCGGCGAGATCGTCGTGCGTAACGTCACTGATCCGTCGAAGCCGCGCGAAGGAACAGAACTGGCTTCCTCGGCGTTGTCGCCGACGACGACGATTGAACTTCCCGAGCCCGTCGAAACCGACTCGATCGCACTGCAGTTCCGCTCCATGCCCAAGAGCCAGGACGGGCGCAACTGGGCGTGGATCTCTGAACTCACAGTTCAGTAACCCTGAAGGAGGGTACATGTCTTTCGTGACTGTTCCGGGCCTGGTGACGGCCGAACCCACCGAGAACACCACCGATACCTTCGAAGCGCCGATCCCATCGGACAAGGTTCCAGAGGGCGCCACCGTTCACGACGTCGTCATCGTCGGCTCGGGTCCCGCAGGCTACACGGCCGCCGTCTACACGGCTCGTGCGGGCCTTGCCCCCATTGTTCTGGCCGGCCAGCTGGCTGCGGGCGGCGCGCTCATGAACACGACCGAGGTCGAGAACTTCCCGGGTTTCCCCGAGGGCATTCAGGGCCCCGAGCTCATGGACAACATGCGCGAGCAGGCCGAGAAGTTCGGCGCGGACGTTCGCTACGAGGACGTCGTCGCCGTCAACCTCGAGGGCGACGTGAAGGCCGTGGCGACCGAGGACGAGGTCTTCTACGCGCGCGCCGTCATCCTGGCCACCGGCTCGGAGTACCGCCACATGAACGTGCCCGGCGAGGAGGAGTTCTCCGGCCGCGGCGTCTCCTACTGCGCGACCTGCGATGGTTTCTTCTTCAAGGATCGTCGCCTCGCCGTCATTGGCGGCGGCGACTCCGCGATGGAGGAGGCAACCTTCCTCACGAACTTCGCGTCCGAGGTCGTCGTCGTACACCGCCGCGACGCCCTGCGCGCCTCGCGCGTCATGGCCGAGCGTGCCCTGAATAACCCGAAGATTACCTTCGAGTGGAATGCGACCGTCTCCGAGGTCCTCGGCGACGAGGCCGTGACCGGCCTGCGCCTGACCTCCACGGTGGATGGCTCCGAGCGCGAGATCGCCGTGGACGGCGTGTTCGTCGCGATCGGTCACCTGCCTCGCACGGGCTTCCTGCGCGGCCAGGTCGCCCTCGACGAGGCCGGCTACATCCGCGTGGAGGAGCCGTCGACACGCACGTCCGTGGCGGGCGTGTTCGCGTGCGGTGACGCCGTGGACCACACGTATCGCCAGGCCATCACGGCCGCCGGTTCCGGTTGCCGCGCCGCCCTGGATGCGGAGCGCTGGCTGGCTTCCCTGGGCGACCAGGCGTGACCCCCTCCCCCGCTATGTCCGGCACGTCCGGCGCTAGCGTGCCCCGGCCTCGTACTTGCCCGTGCGGGTCGGGGGCGCTGCTGGCGCAGTGCTGCGGTCGCTTCCTGGACGGTGAGGTGGCTCCGACTGCCGAGGCGCTCATGCGCTCGCGCTACACGGCGTTCGCGCTGCGCGACGAGGACTACCTGTTCCGCACATGGCACCCGCGCACGCGCCCCGCTCCCCCGTACTGGGTGGAGGGGACGCAGTGGGTCGGCCTGCGTATCCTCGGGGCCGAGGCCGGGGGCCCCTCCGACGAGGAGGGAACCGTCACGTTCGTGGCCTCGTGGCGCGACGTGACGACGGGCGAGAGCGGCTCGATGCGGGAGCATTCTCGCTTCTCGCGCAGGGCCGGACGCTGGATGTACGAGTACGGCACCAACGACTGACACTACGGTAGGATTTCAATATGTTTGTTCGTCGACTCCTGTCGCCCCCCGTCATCGTCGGGGCTCTTCTCGTCGTGGTGGTTGCTATCGCCGGAGGCTTCATCACGAATCCACTGCCGATCGACACCACCGTGTGGACCGACTTCGTCGAGTCGCGCACGCCCGCGATGAACACGTTCATGACGGGTGCGTCCTGGCTGTTCGACCCCAAGCGCGCCGTCGCCTTGGCCCTCGTCGTGGCGGTCGCCGTGTGGTGGTTCGTCAAGAAGGTCATGCACGCCCTGTACATCCTGGGGTCCGTGGCTTTCTCGGGGATCAATGGCTACATCATTAAGCACATCGATTCGCGTCCACGCCCGGAAGAGGCCTACCGTCTGATCACCGAGGACGGCTATTCCTTCCCGTCGGGCCACGCGACGGCAGTGACCGCCCTGATCGTCTCCCTGGTTCTGGTGCTGACGATGACGCGCCTGGGCCGTCGTCTCCGTTACCTGCTGTGGGTCGCGGCCTTCGTCTTCATCGCGTTCATCTGCGTGACGCGCCTGTACCTGGGTGTCCACTGGGTGACGGACGTGATCGGCGGTTTTGGCGTGGGTCTCGGCTCCTCGATGATCCTGGCGCCGTTCATGCTGCGACCAAACGCACTGCGTTGGGTTCGATAGGCTCAATAGATTCAAGCATTACGCTGCGCCCGGGGCCACCGCCCCGGGCGCTTCTTTCTGCGTGACATATTCAGGGCTCAAGGATATGACGTGTTGGTTTTGTGGTGATTTTTCGGCGTGCTGGTGCGGGATAGTTAGTGTTGAAGGTGGGTGTTTCATTGTGGGGGCGTGAATGCCCCGCATGCCCGGTGGGCGGGTGAACGCTTGGCTTGGTATGGGCACTCGGCTTCCGGGGCGCGGCGGTGGCGCTGCTCCCCGGTGGCGTCGCTCGCTGGTGAGCTATCGGCCAGGTCAGCCGCATTAGTTCCGCGGCGATGCAGCGTGGTGTGTTCGTGGCTGGTGAGGCGTCGTCGTCGGGCGGATGTGCCAGGGGGTTCGCCTTTGGGCACTGTGGTCCGTTGTGTCAGTTAGGCGCTTGTTGGTCTGCCTCGCTATTGATGCCGCAGCATCCGCCGTAGGCCGTTGTGCCAGGGGGTTCGCGTTCGGGCGTAGTGGGCCGTTGTGTCAGTTGGACGCTTGTTGGTCCGCCTCGCTATTGATGCCGCAGCATCCGCCGTAGGCCGTTGTGCCAGGGGGTTCGCGTTCGGGCGTTGTGGGCCGTTGTGTTGGCGACGTAAGCTGTTGCCGGCGGGGTACCTGTCGGTGTGTCCCGCCATTGATTGCGCCGCGAGTCGTCGCGTGCGATCGCGTCTGTTGAGGTCTGGTGGTTCGCTGGACAGCGAGGCGGACGCCGTCATCGTTGGCGGCATCCAGTGGGCCGGGCTGCGACACGTCGGCGGCGCTCCTGGCAGTGCTGCCAGGCTCCCTGTTGGGCGGGCTCTCTTGATTGGGCAGGCGATTGTCTCGGGGCTTGTGTGCCCCGCGAATCCCAATCGTTAAGTATTGCGGTGTTTGTGGGTGCAGTTGAGCGTTTACTCGATCGACGTGCGCGCTTAGTTGCTCCGAGCAGGGGCTACCAGAGCGAATGCGAGTCCGCTAACTCGCACGCAGGCGGCCCCGCCCACACCCCAAATAGCCGGTTAACGTGCACCCACGCCGCCCCACAAGCGTCCCGGGCAGCCAGCCATCAGACCCAGGGCACGCGAGCCGCCCGCGCTTGACGTGCCCCGGACACCCGGCCATCAGACGCGGGACACGCGAGCCGCCCGTGCTTGAAGCCTCCCGGCGCGGCAGTACAACACTCCCTCACGTCGCACGATGCCGCACGCCTGGTGCCAGGCGCCGGTTTCGCGTTCAACCTCGCGCCGATCGTGCCAGACGGCAGGTGCCAGGCGACACACAGACCATGCTGACGCGGGCGAGAGGCACCGATTCCACCACATTGCTTGTTACCGATCGGGTGGAACCTTCCCGATCGGATGGAACCCTCCGAATAGAGCCAACCCCCATCGGCGGTGCGAGCACGCCAGCGCCATGACGGACGGCCGAAGCGCACGCCACAGCCAGCACCTGTCGGCGGCGCGAGCACGCCAGCGCCACCGACGCCTCCCCTGGCGACACCTCCCCCGACGACGCCCGGGACCGAGCCGCGACCAACACGCTTTCTCCAGCAACCCCCACATTCACCCCCGTTATGCATCTCCACACATCGGCGACTGGACGCTCCGACATAACTGCCAGGCTGCCGCGCTCTTCCGCAGTGCCGGTGCGTCGGCACCTGCGAACCTTGTATACCGGAGCAACCCACCCGAGCTCTCCGGCGTGGCCTGCCCAGCAAGCCTGCACGGCCTCCCTCTCGCCGCGGCCTACCCGCGACCGCGACAATGGCTGTCACCGTACGCATCTGAGCCAGCGCTGCTACCGCGGCGCCATTTTCATCACCCGAGCGAGCATGTTCCACAGGTGCCAAGGCGCGGGTTCCGACGTCTCCGGCGTTTGAAATCGCCGGCAGACACCTCTCAACCCGACTTGACCTGGCCAAACTCGATTTACGGTCAGTTTTCGCGCATCATGGAAGATTCTCCACCTCCTATCAACAACCGAGAATCCACAACTGTGCACAAACTTGTGGATACAATCCACCGAAAGAACTGAAATGACGCCAAATAAATGATTGATACCTCACATGTGACCGTTTTCCACAGTCATGACCGCCAGGTAGGAAGAGACCCAATCGACAGTTGCCGCACATGATCACGGTCAAGTCCTGTGGAGTGGTGTAATCGTTTTGTGTCCTTCGGGGTGGGTTATGCGCTGAGTTGGAGTGGGGGTTCCTCCTGTTGGGTGGGTTGGGGTGTGAGTCGTGATTTGGTGAGGATGTCGAGGCTGAGGTAGCGTCGGCCTTCGGCCCATTCGTCGTTTTGTTCGGCGAGGACGGCTCCGACCAGGCGGATGATGGCCTGGCGGTTGGGGAAGATCCCCACGGAGTCCGTGCGTCGGCGGATTTCGCGGTTGAGGCGCCCCGCCGGGCAGTCCTGCACCAGTGAGGGAGCATGACACCAAGGGTAATGGTGGGGGTTTTGCAGCATTAGAAGCCTCCCGTCGGCGTGTCGCCGGCGTGTCGCGCCTCTAATGGTGCAATTCCCCCCATTTGATGGCGATGCCACCGGCAGGCAAGTCACGCACGGGTCCCCGTGAAGCGCAACTCCACCCGCTTGGTGGCGGTGAGGCCGCGGTTCGGGGTGGTGAGGCCGCGGTTCGCGGGTATGTGGCGCCCACAGTGCAGACCACCTCGACGAACAATGGCTGGCATGGGCGTGATGGCCCAGATGTTCTGTGATGCGGGCGACTCCGGGACGCAGTTCACCTCTGCGACCCCTCCGCACCCAGGGGTGGATGGGGGGGTTTTGCAGCATTAGGAGGGTTCTGTCGGCGTGTCGCCGGCGTGTCGCGCCTCTAATGGTGCAATTCCCCCCGTTTACTGGCGGTGAGGCCGCGGTTCGGGGTGGTGAGGCCGCAGTTCGCGGGTATGTGGCGCCCACAGTGCAAACCACCTCGGTCACAAACGCCGACAACGGGGTGTCGTGGGCGAGATCGCCTGCGTTGTGAGCACAACGGCGCCTAACCTGGCGTATCGCTCACACATGAACCACTGAACATGCGCGTTAACCCCGCGACACGCACCTCAACCCCAAGATATGCGCCAGGGCGCCGCCCACGCGCATGCCATCGGACCCACATGCGAGGTGTCGGACCCACGTGCGAATGAGCGGGCCCACGCGCGCGGCGAGGAACGCAGGCAGCTCGCGCGCTCGGAGCAGTTTCGCATGCAACTCAATTGGGTGAACTTTCAACAGTGTCCGTAAACGTTGTAATTCCAACGATACGGTTGCGCGGTGAGACACGGTGTCGGGGGAATTGCATGCGACATTCGTGGAAAGCTCGCCGGGCGGGAGTCATGCGCTGCCACCCAAAGCTCCGCCGGTAGCGCAGCCAGCGACGTGCCAGCGGCCTGGCGCAGTGAATACCGTCGCCGCAAACGACCTGCTCAAGCCCCACCACGACAGATCAAGGGACCACGCACAGGCTCGCACTGAAACAACCACCTCCAACACCAACTTTCCCACACCAACACGCCGAAAGGTCACCCCTCCAGCAACACGTAGTGTCCTATAACCCGATCATTGGGCAGCCACACACGGGCCCGCGATGCGGCAAACACAGGAACGAGGCATCGCGACCAACTAAAAAAGTGACTTTCCCGCGCAACAAAGCCGACAAGTCACCACTCAACCAACACGTTTTGCCCATCCTCATAGTTGGTCCCAACCAACTAAAACACCGACTTTCCCGCACTAACAAGCCGAAAAGTCGCCCCTCCAGCAACACGTAGTGTCCTATAACCCTCCTGTCTTATAACCCCGATGAGCGCAGGCGGTCCCTGATACGAAAACCTGCCCCAGGTGACTGAGGCAGGTTTACTAGCGATCTTAAACTGTGGAGCTAACGGGACTCGAACCCGTAACCCCCTGCTTGCAAAGCAGGTGCGCTACCAATTGCGCCATAGCCCCGATCGGAGGACTTTCAGCCTTCCACTGTGTCCGTCACGGACATCCACAGGTCTGCGTTGTCAGAGAGATCAAGAAGAACTTGTCGAACGACGATGCCGACGGCTACGACGGATCCGACAGCCACACAGCAAGCGACCAGTTTCTTCATGACGATCCTCCGCTCAAACTCGCCCGCGGATGGTGGGCCTAGGTGGGCTCGAACCACCGACCTCAGTCTTATCAGGACTGCGCTCTAACCTACTGAGCTATAGGCCCAACCGGCACCCTTGCGGGCACTCGGATATAGTACACAGCA
>NZ_CAUTSL010000055.1:0-15380 GCF_963540955.1 Actinomyces bouchesdurhonensis | reverse complement strand
CGGCAGAATACCGAGATCAGGCCCTCCAACAAGCCGCATAACGGCTACTATTAAATGCGTCCAAGTTTCGGGGCGCAGTTCACTGGAGTCCCGGGGCTTCGTAGTTTCGGGTTATAGGACACTGCGTGTTGCTGGAAGGGTGACTTTTTGGCTTTCTGGTGCGGGAAAGTCGGTGTTGAAGGTGGTGGGAGTCAACTATGAGGATGGACAAAACGTGTTGGTTTTGTGGCGACTTTTCGGCTTGTTAGTGCGGGAAAGTCGGTGTTGGAGGTGGTGAGTGCCAACGTGGAGGATGGGCAAAGCGGGGTTATAGGACACTGCGTGTTGCTGGAAGGGTGACTTTTTGGCTTTCTGGTGCGGGAAAGTCGGTGTTTTAGTTGGTTGGGACCAACTATGAGGATGGACAGATCGTGTTGCTGGAAGGGTGACTTTTCGGCTTGCTGGTGCGGGAAAGTTGGTGTTGGAGGTGGTGGGTGCCAACGTGGAGGATGGGCAAAGTGTGTTGGTTTTGTGGTGACTTTTCGGCGTGTTAGTGCGGGAAAATCAACATTAAATTGTTTGTTTTATTGTGAGTCTGTGCGTAGTCCCTTGATCTGTCTCGGTGGGGCTTGGGCAGGTTGTTTGCGGCGACGGTCTTCACTGTGCCAGGCCGCTGGCACGTCACTGGCTGCGCTACCGGCGGTGCTATGGGTGGTAGCGCATGACTCCCGCCCGGCGAGCTATCCCACGAATGTCGCATGCAATTCCCTCGACACTGTGTCGCACCGCGCAACCATATCGTTGGGATTGCAACGTTTGCGGACACTGTTGAAAGTTCATTCAATCGAATTGCATGCGAAACTGCTCCGAGCGCGCTAGCTGCCTGCGCTCCTCGCAGCGCGCGTGGACCCGCTGATTCGCGCGTGGGTCCGACACTTCGCGCGTGGGTCTGATGGTATGCGCGTGGGCGGCGCCCAGGCGCATATCTTGGGGTTGGCGTGCGTGTCATGGGGTTAACGCGCATTGTCGGCGGTTCATGTGCGAGCGACGCACCAGGTGGCGCCGTTGCGTCCACAACGCAGGCCATCTCGCCCACGAAGCCCCGTTGTCGGCGTTTGTTACCGAGGTGGTTTGCGACTTGGGCGCTGCACCGTCCCGAGGCGCGACCTCACTACCCCGAACCGTGACCTCACTACCCCGAGGCGCGGCCTCACTGCCCCGAACCGCGGCCTCACCGCCATCAAATGGGGGGAATTGCGCTGCACGGGGACCCGTGCGTGACTTGCCTGCCGATGACATCGCCACCAAACGGGGGAATTGCACCATTAGAGGCGCGACACGCCGGCGACACGCCGAGGGGAGGCTTCTAATGCTGCAAAACCCCCCATCCAGCTCTGGGTGCGGAGGGGTCGCAGAGGTGAACTGCGTTCTGGAGTCGCCCGCGTCACAGAACATCTGGGCCATCACGCCCATGCTAGCCATTGTTCGTCGAGGTGGTCTGCACTGTGGGCGCGGGTAGGGCGGGGCGATGATAAACGCCGGAAGGGCATCACCGACAGGGTCCTGCTGCATGGGCGCAGGTAGGGTGGGGGGCCGATAAACACTGGAAGGGAGTCGCCGACAATGATGAGCGACGACGGGCGGCCAGCTCCCAGGCGAGGCTTGTTGCCGATGAGGCGAAACACCCGATCGGGAAGACTCAACCCCAACGGATCACATGCAATTCCTCCCTAACGGGTGCAATCCTCCCGATCACGTGCAATCCTCCCGATGGGATGGCTCCCATCGGCGGCGCAAGCACGCTAGCACAATGACGGACGACGCAAGCGCACGTCACGGCCAACCCCCATCGGCGACGCGAGCAGGCCAGCGCCGCCGACGCCTCCCCCACCGACGCTTGGGACCGAGGACTGACCAACACACGTTGTCCTTATCACCCTGTTTCCGTGGCGCTTTCGCTTCTGGCTGCTCGCGGTGTGGGCCTGTGCCTCGTTGTGCAGTTTTGAAGCCTCGTCAGGTCCTGCTGCCACCCGCGTCTGCTGCCATCGGACCCTCCGACATCCTCCAACCGAGCGGTAGATTGGGGGTTTTGCACCATTAGGAGCTTCCTTTCGGCGTGTCGCCGGCGTGTCGCGGCTCTAATGGTGCAATTCCCCCCGTCGTAGTCGAGATGACACAATGGTGCGCCGGCGTGTCGCGGCTCTAATGATGCGATTCCCCCCATGTGGCAGCAAAACGGCGGATTCTAGGAGCGATGTGGCGGCATTCGTGTCCAAGTCTTGAAGTTCCCCCGTGCTGCGGACCCCAGCACAGCGCGCGGCACCCAAATCACAGACCACCTCGACGACAGAGCGCACAAATGGGCTGTTGAGGGCCAATGGGTCAGGCGTTTTGACGCATGTCGTGCGGCGACGTGGGGGTTTTGCATCATTAGGAGCTTCCTTTCGGCGTGTCGCCGGCGTGTCGGGCTTCTAATGATGCGATTCCCCCGGCTCGGCGGTCGTGCGCGTGGGGTGCAGTCGCCAAAGTGCAGACCCATTAGCTACAAGTGCCAGAAAAGGGCTGCTGTCAGTGAACGGGTCTGCGTTCTGGAACCATCCTGGGGCGTTGGGTTCCGCGCGGGGGCGGTTCGGGCCCTGTTTCAGTCCAGTCGTGGTGGTGCGCCGGGCGGTGATTGTGGTGCCCGCCTGTATGTGGCCCTGTTTCAGTCCAGTCGTGGTGGTGCGCCGGGACCAAGTTGCTGATATTTAGGATCCCGGCGCCCACTAGGTGCGTCGATCAGTAGATCGTCACGTAGGTCCCCGAAGGAATCGTGTCGTGCAGCCACTTAGCGTCCTTGTAGCGTAGACGCACGCAGCCGTGAGAGACGTGCCCCCCGAGGGTCCCATCCTTCACAGTCATGGTGCCTTCGTAGTAGAGAACCGAGTGGAACAGGTAGTCGCCGTGGAACTGTGTCCACCAGTATGCCGTGTATCCGTGCCCGAAGGATGAACCGCGGTTTTTGATGGTGAAGGTGCCCTTGATGGTCGGGGTTGAGGGTTTGCCGACGGAGCAGGGCATGTCAGTGAGTGGCTGCCAGGAGCTGTCAGCCCAATAGAATGTCATGCAATGTGGGGCGTTCGTGTCGACGACGACCAAGTAATTTGTGGGACTGTACAGGGTCTTCGCGTAGTTCCAGTCGGCCTCGAAGTCAGAGCGGCCAGAAACCCAGAAGCCGTCCCACCGGTCAAAGTAGTTCCAGCTTCCGGAAACCATCGTCCAGGCGGTGGCCATCGCGCCGCCCGCGTTCGGGTCAAGGTAGTACCAGCTGGCGCCCCGTTGCAGCCAACCGGTGACCATTGCGCCGGAGGCGCTCAGGTAGTACCAGCTGGAGTCCTGTCGCAGCCAGCCGGTGGTCATCGCGCCGCTGGAGTCCGCGTAGTACCAGGAGCCGTCTGAGATGAACCAGCCGGTGGTCATCGCGCCGCTGCCCGTTAGGTAGTACCAGGCCCCCGTGTAGATCCATGTCGCTTCGGCCATTGCGCCGGAGGAACGTAGGTAGTACCAGGTTCCGTCGATTTTGGTCCAGCCGGTGGCCATTGCGCCGCCCGCGTCGGGGTTGAGGTAATACCAGGCGCCGCCGGAGACCTGCCATCCGGTGACCATGGCGCCGGAGTCGGTGAGCAGATACCAGGATCCGTCTTGATACCAGCCGGTGTGCACACCGTTCTCGGTTGAGGCGTACCAGGTGCCGTCGGGCGCGCGGTACCAGCCGACCGGCACGAATCCGTCGGTGTTGAAAACGTAGCGTACGCCGTTGACTTCAAAGACACCGGCCGCCAGCCATGTGCCGTCGGAGCTTTCGTAGCGCCAGCCCTGGGGGTGGTGCACCCACTGGGAGGTTGCGGGTGTCGGAGGTTCAGGCTGCGTGGGGGTGGTGCTCGGGTCGGGATTCGGGGAGGGGAGCTCGGACGAGGCTGGGGTTGCCGTGGGTGTGGGCGTGGCGGTGGGCGTGTCCTCGGACGAGGCGGGGGTTGCCGTGGGTGTGGGCGTGGCGGTGGGCGTGTCCTCGGACGAGGCCGACGTTGCCGCGGGTGGGGTGGGTGCGCCGGATTGTGCAGCGCTGGCAGCGACGTCGGCGTGCGCTGCGGTAAGGGGGAACAGACCGACGCATGCGAGCGTGGTCACCGATGCGACGATGCATCGGGCAAAGCGGATGTGAATCCTCTTCATGATGACACCTCACTGGTGGGGGATGTCTCAATCTTAGGCGCTGGAGGGTGAAAAGGTTGCACGTGTGGTCAAAAACTGGGCAGTGTGTGCGTGGATGTTGCGGGGTGTGTACGCGTGAATGGGTACCCGGCATTGTTGGCGCGCGGCACAGGCCAGGTGCGGCGCCCACGTGCTCTCCTTGCCTCGCCCGCTCACAGCATCGGGACGGGGCCAAACACCTTGAATGATTGCATAAATTAGGCATATTATACTTTTATTAAGTTCGTCAATACTTGCTCATCTCTAAGGATTGGTTTCCGTGTCAAAAAAGGATGTCATCATCCCTCTCGTGCCCGCGGCGCTCAGCGCCCTGCTCCTCGCCGGAGGGGTCACCGTGTTTTCGGCGTGCGATCCCAAGCCGGACGGCACCTGGATGCACTGTCATCAGTGCCAAAATAGTGTCGTTGCTAGCGCGGCGGGCCTCGCTGTTTTCTTTGGTACCGCTACGTTCGTCACCAACAAGGCGGCGCGCCTCACCCTACAAGGACTCTCGCTCATCGGGGCTCTCGTCGTTTTCTTTATCCCCGGTGTCATCTGCCCGATGTGCATGATGAAGACGATGCGTTGCCATACGGTGTTCCAGCCATTTGTGCGCATTATGAGTGTCCTCGTCGCCGGCACTGGTGTCGCGGCTCTGGTCAACACGGTCAAGAGGGATCGGGCTTCGAAGGCCTGACGTGCGAGAGGTGACACGCACGCACCCAAACCGGGTAACCATTAAGCGGGGGGCTGTCGCAGTCGCGGCGGTTCTCCTGATCGTGGTCCTCGTCCTCCTCGTTGTCAACTTGCAGCGCGGGCAGCGCTACGCGCAGGCGCTTCGCTTCGCTGAGGCCGGGGACGCGGCGTCCGCTTACGACATTTTCGCGAGCCTGGGAAGTTACGCCGATTCCGCCGAGCGTGCGGCGGGCCTCGTCCAGAAGGATCCGGCGCTGCCCTACCGGAAGGCCGCCAAGGGTGACGTGATCGCCTTCGGTTCTTTCGAGCAGGACGGTGACACCACGAACGGTGCCGAGCCGATCCGCTGGATCGTCCTCGAACGTTTCGATGACCGGCTCCTGGTCCTGAGCGCTGACGTCCTGGATGGGAGACAGTACAACCATGTGCCGTTCCAGGAGGTCACGTGGGCGGATAGTGACCTGCGTGCGTGGATGAACGACGATTTCCTCACCGCAGCTTTCGAACCCGCTCAACAAGGCATTATTGCCACAGTGTGCAACAGTAACGAGGACCAGTCCGTCACCGGTGCCGAGGGTGGCTCTGACACGCAGGACCGTGTCTTTGCGCTCAGTGAGACCGAAAGTGTCATCTATCTGAGCAGCTCCGCGAACCGCGCAGACATCGGCGCAGCCCCCGCGACCGCGTTTGCGGCATCGGGTGCTCTGACCGTGAGCGAGGATGGGACCGCTGACTGGTGGCTGCGCTCGCCGGGAACATACGGTTTCGCCGCTCAATTCGTTGATGCTGAGGGTAAGCCGTCCGTCAGTGGCGCGAACGTTGACGTGCTCTACGGGGTACGTCCCGCCCTGTGGATCGACGTGTCCGAGGCCGGGCAGGGTGCGCAATGACCGGAGCTTTGACGCTGCGGCGTGTTCCGCTTATGAACATTCGGGCGCACCCGGTGCGTGCTGCGATCCTGTTGTTCTTCGCGTTTGCGTTGGCGGCGTGCGTCTTTGGTGGGCTTGTTACCGTTGATGGTATGCGCTCTGAGCTTTCGCTGTCCGAGCGTAGGCTCGGCGCTGACCTCGTTGTGTACCCGACGTCCTGCCTGAACCAGGTGGACAAGAAACGCCTGCTGATGATCGGCACCCCCGTCGCCTGCGATCAGGCGCGCTCGACCTTGTCACGCATGGACGATAACGAGGACATTGTCGCCGTGTCCTACCAGCTCTACGTTGCCGATACGAGGCCGGACGGGACGCCGTTGTGGATCGTCGGCTATGACCCGGCGACGGATTTCGTGATCTCCCCGTGGATGCGCGAAGGTGAGGATGCCGCGCCTCCAACAGGAAGCGTCGCGGTCGGCGCGGCGGTCGAGGATGCGGATGGCCAGGTGACGCTGTTTGGGCGGCAGTGGCCGGTAGGCGCGCACCTGCTGGAGACCGGTTCGGAGCTGGATAACGCCGTCGTCGTCAGTATGGATACGCTTACGCAGGTCATCGCGGCATCGGTCGAATCGGGGGTGGGTACCTATGCGTCTGTGCAGCCGAACCAAGATTTTTCGGCTGCCTTGGTGAAGGTCGATGATTCGCGCGACGTTCAGAGCGTGACGGAATGGATTAATCTCTACGTGCGTAAAGTGACCGCCGTGCGCTCTGACGAGGCCCTGGCCACCACGGCCTCGGACATTCGCGCCCATCGCTCGCTCACGCTCGGTGTGCTCGGCTTCGCCTGGCTGGTGTTGCTGGTCGCCCTGGTTGTCGCCCAGTTCGCCCTCATGAATGAGCGCCAACACGAGGTGTACGTGTGGCGGACCATAGGAGCCTCCCGCGCGACGATCGCCCGTGTGGTGGCGATCGAATCCTTGATCCTTCACGCGGCGGGGGCCTGTGTTGGGGTCCTCGCGGCCGCAGCGGCGCTGCCCCTGGCCCATGATGCGTTCGCGCTCGCGGCGCTGGCCGCGCCGGGAAGGTCGTTGCCCCTGGCTGCTCTCACTGTCGTCGCGTTGGTAGCTTTCGGTGTGGCCGGAACGAGGCTTGCTCTCGCGCGCGTGTATCGCAGTGTTTCGGGTCAGAAGCTGGCGCCCATCTAGGCGTCGGGACAGGAGGAATCAACATGCTGTCGCTTGCGCGACTCCCGTGGATGAACCTGCGCGGGTACCCGGTGCGCTCGGGTATCCTCGCGTTTTTCTCTATGCTCATGGCGATGGTGATGTTTGGCGGCACCATGATTGTGTGCGGCATTGACCGGGGATTGGGCACGGTCGAGTCGCGCCTCGGCGCCGACATCATGGTGACCCCCGCTGATGCTTCGTCCGACTTTGATGCGCAGGCGTTCCTGGTGGGCGCCGAACCGTCCTACTTCTATATGGATGAGGGCGTGGCCGGTGAGGTTGCGGGCATTGATGGTGTCGGCGCGGCATCGCCTCAGCTTTTTCTTGCGACTGCGCGGGCCAGCTGCTGTTCGGGCCGCTATCAGGTCATCGCGTTCGACCCGGCCACGGACTTCACCATCCAGCCGTGGATTTCTGACACCTCTGGCGCCTCCAGTCTCGGTGACATGGAGGTGGTCGTCGGTGCGAATGTCGGGGTGTCCGATCCGGAGAACTTTTCGCTCTTCGGTCATAGGCTGCGTGTCGTCGCCCAATTCGATCAGACTGGTTCGACCCTCGACAACGCTGTGTACGCCAACTTTGATACTGCGAGAATTCTCATCGACTCCTCGCTGGAGAAAGGTCTCAACAAGTACACGAGTCTTGACACGGACCACATTATCTCCTCGGTCATGGTCAGGGTTGAGCCTGGCCGAGACGTTAATGCGGTTGCCTCCGACATTGCTGCGCGCGTGCCGGGAGTGTCCGTGGCGACCTCGACGACCCTGGTCAGTGGTATCTCTCGATCGTTGGACAACACCTCGCGCACGGTCACCACTTTGATAGCGCTCGTGTGGGGTGTTGGTTTGGTGATGATGACTCTTATGTTCGTCATGATGGTTGTTGAACGTAAGCGTGAGTTCGGCACGCTCCTTGTTGTCGGCGCCCACAGGCGCCTGGTGTCGCGGGTCATTGCTCTCGAAGCTGTTATTCTCAACGCCGCTGGAGGCGCCCTCGGCATCCTCATATCGGGGGTGCTGATCGTCTCGTTCTCTGGTCTTGTGCAACAGACCATCGGCATCGGGTTCCTGGTGCCCTCCCTTGCGGTGATCGCCGCGCTGGTGGCGCTCGTCATGGCCTCGATGGGCCTCGTCGCCCTCGTATCATCGTGGATAGCGCTGCGGTGCCTGAACATGGCGGACGCGAGCGCCCTATTGAAGGAAGGCGAGTGACATGCTCATCGAAGCAACGGACCTCACTAAGGAGTTTCCTCGCGCCCGCGCGGGGGGCCGCCTCTTCACGGCCGTGCATCCGCTTGACCTGACGTTGGATGAGGGGCAGCTGACCGTCATCACCGGGCATTCAGGCAGCGGTAAGAGCACCCTGTTGAACATGCTCGCGGGCATGCTGCCGCCTACTGGTGGGACTGTGTGCCTGGGTGGCATCGACCTGTATGCGATGCGTGAGGAGGAGGGTGCGCGCCTGCGTAACGAGCGCATCGGTTTCATCCCGCAGGGGCACGCTGCGCTGCGAAGCCTCACCGTCCTGGAGAACGTTCTCTTGCCTTCCGTGTTGTATGGCGCGGGTAGGCCGCCGCGTGAGCGCGCCGAGGAACTCCTGTCCGCCGTGGGTCTGTCCGAGCTTGCGGATGCGCGCCCGAACGAGCTGTCAGGCGGTGAGTTGCGCCGCGTCGGTGTCGCTCGTGCTCTCCTCATGAGCCCGGCTGTGGTGTTGGCTGACGAGCCGACCGCCGGCCTGGATGCTGAGAGTGCGGCTGGGGTCCTGCGTTTGCTGCGTGAGGCTGCCGGCCCGGGAGCGACCGTCCTCATCGTCACGCACGAGCCAGAGGCGCTCAGCTACGCGGATCGTACGTTCGCGATGGATGGTGGTCATCTGTCGGGAGGGTCGTCGTAGGGATGAGGCCGGGGCGTGGGTGTGTCGGACATTCCTATCGACGAGGCAGTGGGTGTGACTGAAAGCACGCTGGTCTTCGGGTGGTGAAGTCTCTGGTGGTGAGGCTGGTCATTATTGGAGTATTGAGTCATGATGGTGTGCGCCATAATCGACCGCATGCGCGAGCGTGGGCGGCTGTCGTTACTGACCGACGGTTCAGAGAAGTTATGGTGTAACTGTAACGAATGAATCCGCATTGAAACACATGGTTATATCGTGGTGAAGGTGATAACTGTCAGGCTTGGAACTCGTTCAACAAGCTCACTAGGGTGAGACTCAGATCCGCTCTCCGCTAGTTGAAAGAGAAATTGATGCCTCGACTGCGTCCCCTCCGAACACGCGCCATCGTCGCCGCGGCCAGCGCACTGGCAGCCCTGTCGCTCCTGGTCACGTCGCTGTCCCCACTCGGAGCGCAGGCCAACGCAGCCGAGGAAACCGCACAATCAACCCAGGTCACCTCATCCCAGGAAGAAGCCCAGGCCTCGTCCGAAACCGACGCGGTCACCGAACCCGCACAAGACAACCAAGCATCAACGGAGGACCCGACCGACAACGACACCGAAAGCGCGCCCACGCCCCCCGAAGCCACCCCCGAGGACCAACCACGCACGCGCCGCACCCGCGCCATCAACGACACCGCCACCCTGGCAATGTCCGTCGCCAACGACACCGCCACCCTGCCGATCCGAGACCAACAGACGACCACCATCAACTACTCATGCTCCTCCGTCTCAACCCCCTGCGAAGGCGGAACCATCGAGGTGTGGCTCCCCGCCCCACTCACCCCCGCAGGCGAACAGCTGAGCGACAACTTCTACCAGGCATACCCCGTCGCCGGTAGCTCCGTCGTGACAACACGAAACGACATCGTCGCCGGCACCCCGCGCATGCAACGCATCCTGTTCACGCTCAAGGATCCGATTCCCGCCGGAACATCCGACCGAATCCAAGTACCGTGGAGCTACCTTGGCAACGACGCACCAAACAACTCCACCACTACCACGCGAGTCGTTTTCTCCGCGACCAACGCCCAACCCGTTGAACAATCCCTCACCACGACATGGACTGCAAGCCTCGACGTGGCAATCAACAAAAGCGGACCGACACAACCCCAGGATTACCCCGCCGTCGGAGGCCTCGCCACCTACAAGCTCTACTACGGGTACCAGCAAATCGACCAGAGTGACCCCAACAAGGTCGGTATCCGATGGAACGGATCCGCACGAAAATCCGCGAACCTCAACGGCCTAGGCTTCGTCCAAGCCCACAACATCACAGTCAGCGATCCCCTGCCCGCAAACGCCGTCTTCGTCTCCGCGACCAACGGCGGCCACTACGATGCCGCCACGCACACCGTGACCTGGACGTACGAGGACTGGGCGTGGCAAAACCCCATCACCTCAACAATCACCGTCAAATACCCCGTCGGAGCCGTCACCACCTCCGACACAGTCACCAACGAAGCCACGATCACCGCGCAAGCGCAAAACGACCCCTCGACTGTCGTCACGAAGAGCTCCGACATCACCCACGGCTTCTCCGCGCGCAGACCCGCCGGATCCATGATCAAGTACGGCAACGACTGGCAGTACCAAACCCGAGGCAACTCCGCGCAATGGCGACTGGGCGCCACAAACTCGGGCAACACGCCCCTGCACTTCCGCTGGGACGACACGCCCCCCTGCACGTGGTCCACCCAGGATGCCAAGGCCTCGGGCGGCGCCTGCGACACCCCGACAATGGTCAGCCCCTACCGCTTCCAAATCCACTCCACCTCCGGATATGAGGACAACGGAGGTTGGACCCTGGAGTACTGGACCAACAAGGGCAACCACGACAGCGTCACCTACACGGCCTCGTCGCCCCTCACGCTCCCCGACGGCGAGTGGATCACCCGCTTCACGATCGACACGGACGCACTGCCACAAACCAACCCGACAATCTTCTTCTACGGGACGATCCCCACGTCCTTGCCGAACCAAGAACCCGCAGACTTCACCAACCACTACAACCCAGCCGCCCCGCCCGAACAGTACTACAACTACGTAGCATCCACGGACTACGTGCGCTACCAGAACTGCGCGAGCGGCACCGCGACCGACATCGATAGCGGCGCCGTCATCTACACCAACGACAATCTGTGCTCGTGGATGCGCGTGCGCAACGACTTCCCCAGCATTCAGATAGTTGGGTCCCTGGGCACCGACCCCGTCGTCATCGGCAAACCCGCTATGTTCGCCCTCAGTGCGTACGTGCGTCCCAAGAGCGCCGGAGGCGTCCCCACGCCCGTGACGATGACCGACCTGCTGCCCCTCGGGTTCGACGTGGATGACACATCGACCGTATCCGTCTTGAAGAACTCGACGCTGAAAAATCCCGACGGCACCCCCTACGACCTGACCAAGCTCAATACCACCATCTCGAAGAACTACAACGGCACCGGTCGCACCCTGGTGAGTATTGCAGCACCCGACGCAGTCGAAGGAAACCTGTACGTCCACCTGACAGCCACTGTCCTGTCGACCACGCCAGCGGGTAGTAACAGCAACGACGCCGCCGCTTTCATGCCCGGTGACGGCGCGAAGTCCACCACGCAGGACACGAGCCTGCGCAACGCCGCATACTGCCAAGGCAGTCGCGCACGTGACACCAATGACGTCAACCGCAACGGTTCGACCGAAGACTACGTGTGCAACTCCTCCACGCAGTTCAACGTGTCCGCCACCCCCGGAATGACCATCACAAAGGAAGCCAAAGGCAACAAGGACGACGACTTCGTCCCCGCCGGCCAAATTGCCCAGATCGACCCGGGCGGCGACGGCGCATACCGATTCACGATCAGCAATACCGGTAACACTGCGCTGACGAACGTCGTCGCCTACGACATCCTTCCCTACAAGGGGGACGTGGGTGTTGGCCCCGCCGCCGGGCAGGCGCGCGGCTCCTCGTGGAAGCCGAACCTCAACTCAACCAACTGGTCCTTCCACTCCGTCAAACACTCCCCCGGGCAAGCCCCCGTGACGACCACTGTGCCCGCTTCGGACATTACGGTGGAATATTCAACCGTTCCCAATCCCTGCCGCGGCGAAGTCATGGCCGCCGGCGGTTCAATGAACGATTCCCCCGTCGGTTGTACGCGCAATGCGTGGGGCGGAGCGCCCTCCGACCTGTCCACCATCACCGGTTTCCGTATCGTCATGAATCGCGATATTGAAATCGGCGAGACGATCCAGTTCGTGGCAACCATGACATCACCGGTCAACGCGAACCTCATCGCCTGGAACTCGGTCGCCCTGGCAGCAGGCTCCCTCGAAAACAATAGAGTGTCCTACCTGCAACCCAACGAGGCCCCCAAGGTTGGCATTAATGTCTCCACCGACGTCGCCGTGAGCGAGTCCGTGGTGCGCGCCAAGATGAACGGTGACCAACCCGTTCGCGATGCGAACGGCATCATCGAAGCGGACGAATCAACCGATCTGATCATGCCCGGTGACTACATGCTCTATCGGGTGAGCCTGGCCAATAGCGGCCCCTCCGTCGCGTCGGGCATCACCATCACCGACGCTATGGACGACTCTGTAGAGTACGTTTCCTCCGAAACTCGTATCTGCCAGGACGGTGCCACGAACCCATGCACGGGTCCGGTCTACACCGACGCCTCCTACGACGAGTTCAACTCTGAATGGAACGCCATACCCTCGGGGCAACTCAACGTGAACCTCAACGTCGGGGCAACGATGACGATGTACATGCTCGTTCGGGTAGCCGACGGTGCCGAAGGTCGAACCGTCATGAACACGGTCTCGCTGGGCGACTTTGATCAGGTCGATTCCGACACTGCTAACAACACCGCCAGCGCTACCTTCACGGTCGGCGGTTCAATCTCCGGCACCATCTTCAACGACGCCGACGCCACCTGGTACTACGACACCGGTGGTCCGGGCGTGCCCCTTGACGGCGTGAACGTGCGCCTGCTGGACGCCGACGGGCACCCTGTGAAGGATGCGTCGGGCACTGACATCACAACGAAGTCGACCGCCGACGGCAGTTACGTCTTTAACCGCCTGCCGATGGGCTCCTACAAGGTCGAGGTCGTCCCCTCCCTCGCGACGCGCGATGGCACTCAGGTGAACCTGGCGGACTACACACTCACGCTCGCCTACGACTCCTCCGCGTCGCGCGCTCAGGCTGGCCAGGGCACGCTCCTGATTCCCAACCCGATCACGTTGACGCCAGCTGCGCCCACCGAGACGATGGTCGACTTCGGTTTCGTGAAACCCGCATCCCTCGGAGACTACGTATGGTTTGACGCGAACAGGAATGGAATCCAGGACGCGGACGAGGCCGGAGTCGCGGGAGTCGAGGTGTCCCTCGTGGATGCTGACGGTCAACCAGTCCTCGATGCCAGTGGAAACACCGTTGAACCCGTTACGACCGACGCGAACGGCAAGTACTCCTTCACGGACCTCCTGCCTAACCCCGATCGCATGTTCGCGGCTGCAGGCGAGGACCATGACAAGGTCATCTTCACGGCACCAGCCGGATACTCACCGACGGTGACCCACGCGGGAACCGATGCTGCGACAGATTCCAACGGACTGAGCAGCGATGTCGCGCTTACACAAGGGCAACAGGACACGACGGTTGACCTCGGATTGATTGCCGACGGCGCGATTGGCGGCACCCTGTACTGGGACGTCAATAACAGTGGTGGCGCGTCCCCGTCGGGACCTGACAGACCCCTGGACGGTGTGACACTCAAATTGACGTACAAGACGCCTACGGGTGTGGACAAGACGGCGACGACTCTCACGGATTCCCACGGTCACTACTCGTTCAAGGACCTGGCCCCCGGCGATTACACGATCATCGTTGAGGAGGATTCCGTGGCGGGCGCGTGCCCGACCTGCACTGCGCAGACCCACGCCCCCTCCGGTGATCTGACAGCAGCGCGGGGACAGGAACTGTCCCTGACGTCGAATGTGACGCTGACGCCCGTCGATATGTCGAACAATTCGCAGGATTGGGCGTTCACGAGTCCGGCAGACACTGCGATCGCGAAGACAATCACAGACCCGAGCGAGGCTGAACAAGACACCTTCGAGTTCACCCCCGGCAAGCAGGTCACTTACACCCTGACCTTGACGAACAACGGACCGGGTGTGGCGACCGGCGTCACCGTGCTCGATCATCTCCCCTCCGGTGTGTCCTTTGTTGGGGCCTCCGGAGACGGATCGTATGACGCGACGTCGGGCGTATGGAACCTGTCGGACCAGGTGATCGAGACCAGTGAGGTAAAGACCCTGGCGATCACGGTGACGATCACCGGTGATGGTGCGGGTGCGCTCGTCACCAACGTCGCTCGCATCACCCACCAGGATCAGGTTGGCGATGACCCGACGAATAACGAGGCCTCGGCATCGTTTCGGGGAGGGTTCAACATTGGTGGCACGATCTACCGCGACTCGGATGGCTCGTACTCCACCAGCGACTCTGAGGAGCGCTTCACGGGGATCACAGTCGCACTGTTGAACGAGGATGGTTCGCCCGTCCTGGGCGACGATGGTGTTCCCGTGACGGCGGTGACTGACGCCTCCGGAGCTTACCGGTTCGTCGACCTCGGCAGGGGCACCTATCGTGTCAGTATTGTTGACGCTGCGCAAAGTCCGCTGGCGTCGCTGGTGCCCACCCAGGCGTACACCGGTAAGGGCTCCACCTGGGCCACCGTGATCATCTCGGACGCGTCGGTTGAGGGGGCGAACTTCGGCCTGGTTGCCCCCGCAACGATCGGTGAGCGAGTGTGGGATGACGTCAACGCCAACGGCAGCGACGACGGCGAACCCGGCATCGGAGGCGTGAGCGTGATCCTCACCGACGCTGACGGTGCGCAGGTGGCTCGCACCACCACCGACGCCAATGGCAACTACCGTTTCGCAGGCCTGATCCCGGGCACCTACACCGTCACCATCGAGGCCCCGGCCGGCTATACGGCCGCGACCACCTCGATGAGCGTGCGCGTGGGTGAAGGCGAGGAATACGTGGACGCGGACTTCCCGCTCACCCTCATCCCCGCCCCCACGCCCGCCCAGGCACACCAGGTGCTCACCAACCGAGGCCTGGCACGCACCGGCACGGACGCCACCATCATCGGTGGCATGGCGGCCCTGGCGGCCATCGCCGGCGCCCTGGCCATCGGCGCCAAGCGCCGCCGCGAACGCGAGGATGCCTGACAGGCACGCAGGGCACACCCCCCACGCGGGGGCGAACCCCACCCGTCAGGGGGCGCGAGACCAACAGGTCCCGCGCCCCCTGCGCACATACCCGGCCCCGGCCTCGTCAATGAGGCGCCTCCGAGCACGGCCACGTACCCTCCGCACGACGCTGTGGAACGCGCGGCGTGGGACGCAGATGAGGGTGGGAGCAACTAGGCTTGGAGGGTGACCACAGC
>NZ_CAUTSL010000054.1:0-15751 GCF_963540955.1 Actinomyces bouchesdurhonensis | reverse complement strand
CGGCGTGGGACGCAGATGAGGGTGGGAGCAACTAGGCTTGGAGGGTGACCACAGCACTGTATCGCCGGTATCGCCCCGACACCTTCGACCAGGTGATCGGCCAGGAGCACGTGACGGAGCCGCTCAAGGCTGCGTTGCGCGCGAATCGCGTGACGCACGCGTACCTGTTCTCCGGGCCGCGCGGCTGTGGAAAGACCACGTCGGCGCGCATCCTCGCGCGCTGCCTGAACTGCGCGCAGGGCCCCACGGACACCCCGTGCGGTCAGTGCGAGTCCTGTCGCGAGCTGGCCACCGGCGGCCCGGGTTCGCTCGACGTCGTCGAGATTGACGCGGCCTCACACGGCGGCGTCGACGACGCACGCGACCTGCGCGAGCGCGCCACTTTCGCGCCCGTGCGTGACCGCTACAAGATCTTCATCATCGATGAGGCCCACATGGTCACGAACCAGGGCTTCAACGCGCTGCTCAAACTCGTCGAGGAACCGCCCGAGCACGTCAAGTTCGTCTTTGCGACCACCGAACCCGAGCGCGTCATCGGAACGATCCGCTCACGTACCCACCACTACCCATTCCGCCTGGTGCCCCCGGACGTGCTGGGACCCTATCTGACGACCCTGTGCGCCGAGGAACACGTCAATGTTGGCGACGGCGTGCTCACGCTCGTCATGCGCGCGGGCGGCGGTTCGGTGCGCGACACCCTGTCCGTGCTCGACCAGCTGATGGCCGGCGCGATCGACGGCAAGGTCACCTACCAGACGGCGGTGGCGCTGCTCGGGTACACGGACTCCGCGCTGCTCGACCAGAGCGTCGACGCCCTCGCGGGTGGCGACGGCGCAGCGGCCTTCCGCGTCGTCGAGCGCATGGTCGAGTCCGGCCACGACCCGCGCCGATTTGTCGAGGACTTCCTCCAGCGCCTGCGCGACCTCCTCATCATCGCGGTGGCCGGTGACGGCGCGCGCGACGTCCTGGCGGACACCCCGCACGACCAGTTCGAGCGCATGCAGCGCCAGGCGCAGAACTGGGGCCCGCACGGCCTATCCCGCGCCGCCGACCTGACCGACGAGGCCCTGCGCGCCATGACGGGCGCGACGTCGCCCCGCCTGCAGCTCGAACTCCTCGTCGGCCGCATCCTCGTGCCCACATCCGACGACATTTCCGCCCCCGTGCAGGGCACGGTCGGCATGACCGGTGGGGGAGCGCCGCGCCAGGCGTCCCCCGCGTCGTCGCCCGACGCCCCCACTGGTCGTTTCGGTGCCCGCGAGGCGCGCGAAGCTTTGGCTCGCAAGAAGCAGGAGCGCGCTGAAGCCTCGGCACGCTCCCAGCACGCACCCGATTCATCTCCTTTCCCCCAGGGCATGCCCGCGTGGGGAAACGGCCCTGATTGGTCGGCGAGCACGCCCACCCCGGAGCACGGTTCTGCCCCCGCGCAGGCCGAGCCGCGCCATCAGCGCCCCGAGGCCGCCGAACCGCAGCGCCCGGAGTCATCGCAGGGCCGAAGAACCGCGCAAACCGACCCGCGTCACGACGCCCAGCGCGCCCGCGAAACAGCACCTGCCCGTCCCCCCATGCCCGCGCAGGCCGAGCAGACCAAGCGCACTGAGACACCCGTCTCCCACGCCCCGGACGGGCGCGACGCCGACATGCTGCGTGGCCGCTGGAACGAGGTCGTGGAACGCTTGGCGTCGATCAGTCGCGTCACCTGGTCGATGGTCGGCGGCAACGCGCAGTTGGGTGCCGTCGACGGAACCCGCGTCGTCCTCCTGTTCCCCGTCGAACCCATGGTCAACGCCTTCGCGCGCGGGTCCCGCGCCGCGGACGTCGAAAAGGCCATCGAAGAGGTCACTGGTCTGACCGTCAGCGTGTCCGCCCAGGTGGGGCAGGCCTCGGGCGGGTCGGCGACGACGGGTCCCTCCGCGCAGGCGTCTCGCGTCGGCGGACAATCGCGCCAGCCCGGCGGGTGGGTCTCGGAGCCGCCCCCTTTTGACGAGGCCGCCGCGCAGGCGGCCCCCCACGACGAGCCCGCGCCCGAGCAAGACGGCTGGCCCGAGCCCGCGCCGGTCGCCCAGTCGGCGCCGGTAGAGCAGTCTGCCCGCGCGCCGCAGCCCGATCCGGAGGAAGACAATACCTGGCCCGAGCCTGCGGCCGTGACCCCCCTTCGCCGCGAGCAGGACAACGCGCCCGCAGCTCCGCGCCAGTGGGAGAACCCCGCCCGGCAGGAGGTACCCGCCCGGCAGGAGGCTCCCGTCCACCGCGACGGTCCCGTCCTTCCCGAGAGGGCGGCCCGAGCGCTCGCCGAGGCCCCGGCGCAGGAACAGCAGCGCCCCGCTGTTGACGCCCCCGCGGCGCCGCGCAAGCGATCCTTCACGGTTTTCACCTACCCGGGTGACCCGGAGCCCACCGACGCGCACGAGGAGACGGCGAACGGGGGAGGTACCCAGGCCTCGTCCCCCGTCTTTGACGATGCGCCCATCGAGCCCGCCTCGTACACGCCGTCGACCCCGACGGGATGGGGCGACCCGATCGTGATTCCAGGCGGCGCGTCCGTGAACTTTGACGACGGTGCCGACTCGTGGGCGCCCCCACAACAGGGCACGCCGGGCGCGGGCGGCGTGCCCGCGAGGGGTGTAGTGCCCGCACCCACAGGCCAAGCCGCGGCCTCGCAGCCCCCGGCATGGCTGGCAGTCGCACCACAACCCACGCGCTCGGCCACATCAGAGCCGCACAACCCGGGAGGCGCCGCCACGCCGACCCAAGGGGACCCCGGCGCGCCCGTCACCGGACGCGCAGCGGCGGAGGCCGCACTGCGTGAGAAGAAGCAACGTGAGCGGGCGGTAGCCGCACCCCGAACCCACGCGGCCGACGACGACAGCGCCAGCATCGACGACGACAACATCGACAACTCGCAGACGATCGGCCTGGCAGCGGTCCTGGAGATCCTCGGCGGACGCGTCATCGAAGAGAAGATGACCGAGGGAGGATACTGACATGTACGAAGGCGCTCTGGCCGACCTCATCGACCAGTTCGGACAGTTGCCGGGTATCGGCCCGAAGTCCGCGCAGCGCATGGCGATGCACGTCCTGGACGCGCAGCCCGACGAGGTCGCGCGCCTCGTCGACGCGATCAACGCCGTGCGTGGGCGCGTGCGTCACTGCGTCATCTGCGGCAACCTCACGGAAGAAGACGAATGCTCGATCTGCCGCGATGTGCGCCGCGACCCCAGCGCGATTTGCGTGGTCCAGGAGCCCAAGGACATTCAGGCGATCGAGGGCGCGCGCGTGTTCCGGGGGCGTTACCACGTGCTCGGCGGCGTCATCGACCCGATCCACGGGGTGGGGCCGGACCAGCTGAACATTGCTTCGCTCATGAGCCGCCTCGCGGATGGCACGGTCACTGAGGTCATCCTGGCGACCAACCCGAACGTTGAGGGCGAAGCGACGGCCGCGTACCTGGCGCGCATGCTCTCCACGATGGGGGTCGAGACCTCGCGCCTGGCCATGGGCCTGCCCATGGGCGGTGACCTGGAGTACGCGGACTCGGTGACGCTGGGGCGCGCGCTCGAGGGCCGCCGCCGCCTCTAGGCACCCTGGGTTGTGCGCAAGTTGCTGACAGTTTGTTGATGCGGCTGTTGTCCAGGCCGCTAGGTGTCGTTCGTATTCGATGGTGGATTTGCCGCCGAGGCTGGTGTGGATGCGGCGGCGGTTGTAGAAGTCTTCGATCCAGGTGGCGAGACGCCGCTCGCGCTCGAGTGTGACCCACCGGCCCACCACCGATTCGCCCAGCCCTAAATCCCGGGCCACAGACGCGATTCGTGGACCCTGTATCCAACACCAGACTCGCCACATCACGACGATACTCCGGTGTTAAACGACGACGAGTTCCCATAACAGGTGCTTCACTGGCCGCAGGCACTCGCGCCCACTTAACGAAGTGTCAACGACACAAGCCTAACCCCAGTTCGTGAGCCAACCATCAATCATTTATCCAGAGTGCACTCCAACGTCGGTTGTGCACCGTCGTAAGCGAAGTCGATGGTGCAGGTGAAGGTGTCGGAGGGCGTAGGAAGACTGTCGGCCGCCGGGTCGGTTGGTCCCGTTGGCACACTCAGCCAAAATGACGTGCCGCGCAGTGATCCAATGAGCAGTGTCTCGTTTGTAAGATCCAACGCTGCCGTACTGTATGCAAGGGCTCCGCAGCGTCCTTCCCTGGCTGGATCCGGTGTGCCGGTGCGGCAAGATGCTGCGAATGCTTCGCTTTCCTTCCGGATCCAGTCGGTAAGTTTGTCGCTGGGAATGATCGTGAAAGGTGGGACTGTTGTATGGGTACGCAGTTCTCCTGTACCGTCATTCAGGGGAATCTCGTATTGAATCGTCCAATAGTCCGGATTCCGGGGGACTGCCTCGATGCGGTAGCTGCCGGGGAAGAGGTAGTAGGAGCCCTGCGGGTCGCTGATCAAGATGTCGCCTACGCGAATGCTACGGAGACCGTCCGTATTGATATGGTCAATGGTTAACCCGGATGAAAAGAGGTCGATCTTCCACATGCCGAGCTGGCCGTTGCGTCTATCTAATCTCTCTACGCGAGAACTTGAAGGAAATTGGGTGGTGGTTCCATCATCAAATTGAATAGCTCCTTCGATCCATATATCCGTGCTCCTATTCGTAGGGTTTTGAGAGACTTCTCCTTGGAATGTGACGGAGCTGGGCGCGTGTGCGTGCGCAGCATCTGTGAGGAATGCCGACGAGGGTTGGCGTGTCGAATCGGCGAAGGGAACCGGGGAGTAGGCTAGGGCCTCGTCGTATTTCCCGTCTCTGACAAGGTCCATGTAGCGGTTCCATGCATCCATGGCGGTCAGGTCGGACAGGTACACGTAGTTCGACCAGTATCCCACCCCGGATGCGGTGGCCACGAGGCCCGCGCACAAGGCGGCGGCAACCCAGCGCTTGCTTCGCGGCACGTGCGTCTGTGAAATGCTTTTCGCGTCGGGTAATTTCCGTGAGAAATAGTGCATAGTAACTCTCCCAAACAGTGAACGTTGAACAATGCTCGTGCTACGAGGGATTGTCTCGTTGGTGAGATTAGACCAAATTTGGGGGGTGTCAATTTCCCGGCCTTGGTCCCAGGTCGGTGTGCGCATCGCTTGGTCGAGCAGGCCCTGGATGCGGCGGGTGAGCTCGCCGGACCTGGTCGGCTTTACGTCCCAGGGGCAGAGCCACGATGATCAGGTAGCGGGTGGTGCGCTCAACCAGGGTTGCGCCCACGTGATCCCCTTGTTGAGTATCTCTTCCGGGGCCATGAGTTCTCCTGTGAGCTGATGTGCCAACGCGGTACCCCTCTAGGCTAGCAGAAACCGAACACCCCCAGACGGCCTCGTGACCCTCGCGCGGTGACGCACGTGTGACACAATCGGAAGGGCAACGCCCCGACAGGTGAGGAGGCCATGATGACGACCCAAGCGAGCGGCGGCGCGCCCCGCGTGCTCGTCGTCGACGACGAGGCGATGCTAGCCGACCTGCTCTCGCAGGCCCTGCGCCACGAGGGCTGGGAGACGGATACGGCGACGGACGGGCTCGACGCGCTCGCGAAGGCATCGAGCATGCGCCCCGACGTCGTCATTCTCGACGTGCAGATGCCGCGCATGGACGGCCTCGAGACGCTGGAACGCCTGCGCGCCCGCGACCCCGAACTGCCCGTCCTCTTCCTCACCGCCCGCGACGCGGTCGCCGATCGCGTGCAGGGCCTGCGCGCCGGGGCGGACGACTACGTCACCAAACCCTTCGACCTGGACGAAGTCGCCGCCCGCGTCGAGGCACTCCTGCGCCGAGCGGGACGCACCCAGCAGGCGGCCTCGACCGTGCTCACGGTCGCTGATTTGACTCTCGACCTGAAGTCCCATGATGTGCGGCGCGGCAACGAAAATATTACGTTAACGAACACGGAGTTCGAATTGCTCCGGTATCTCATGGAAAACGTTGGAATCGTTTTATCTAAGCAGAAGATTCTCAACGCCGTGTGGAGCTACGATTTTGGCGGCCAGGTCAACGTCGTAGAACTGTACATCTCCTACCTGCGCAAGAAGATCGACGCCGACCGCCCCGCCCTCATCCGCACCGTGCGCGGCGCCGGCTACATCATGCGGGAACCCCAGTGACGCGCCGCCGCCCCTCCCTGGCCGGGCGCCTGTCCCGCGCGCTCGCCGCGTGCGTCGCCCTGGCCCTCGTCGTCATGGTGGCGGCCTCCACCCTGGTCATGCGCTCCTGGATGCTGGCCAACGTGGACTCCGAGCTGCATCGCCTCTCGCAGCGCGCAGGCGAACACCTGGACGTTGATGACGCGCCGGAGGACGGGGAGGACGAGGAGTACGGGGAGAGCGACGACGATGACGACGCCGCCCGCCCGCCCGCACAGCCCTCAGGGGCGCCGCGCCCCGGCGGGCCGGTCGTCCCCGGCGGTCCCACGGGGCCCGGGTTCGGTGGTTCCGGAATCGCGGAGGGTACCCTCCAGTACGTGAGCGAGGACGGGGAAGCTGTCGGCGCGGTCGTCTCGAACTTCTCGGTGACCTACCTGAACGGGTCGGCCCTGGCGATCCTGGCCGCAGTACCCGCCGACGGGCGCTCGCACACCGTGCGCCTTCAAGGGATGGGCGCGTTCCGCGTCACCGCCCGCGTGGTCGAGGACAAGACCGTCCTCGTCGGCGTGCAGTCGGACAGCGTCGACGACGTCGTCATCATGCTTGTCGCCGTCGAGGTGGGGGCATCCCTGGTCATCGCGCTCGCCGCGGGGGTGGTTGGCCGCGTGTGGGTGCGCCGCGAGCTGCGTCCCCTCAGCGTGGTGCGCGCGGCGGCCGCGGACATCGCGAGCCGCGACCTCGCCGATGAGTCGGCGAATCTGACGCGCGTCGGGGAGGATGCGACCGACGGCCCGGTGGAGGTCGCCGACGTCGCGGGTGCGCTCAACTCGATGATCGACGCGGTCGAAGACGGCATGGAGCGCCGCGCCCGCAGTGAGGCGAAGCTGCGCCAATTCGTCGCCGACGCCTCGCACGAGCTGCGCACGCCGCTTGCCTCCGTGCAGGGGTACGCGCAGCTCGCGCGCCGCGACATCGACGAGGCCTCCCGCACCCAGGCCCTCGAGCGCATCTCCTCGGAGGGGGCGCGCATGGCGTCCCTCGTGGAGGAGATGCTGACCCTGGCACGCCTGGACGGTAATCGCGCCCTGAAACAAGAGAAAATCAACGTTATCCCGCTGATACTGGACGCCCTGTCCGACGCGCACGTGGTCGCCCCCGACCACGCGTGGGAGCTCGGCGAGGCCGCGGACATTCCCGTCCTCGGCGACGAGGCTGCCCTGCGTCAGATCCTCACGAACCTCCTCGCCAACGCCCGCGTGCACACGCCCGCGGGAACCCGCGTCGTCGTCTCGCTGACCCGGAGCGACGACGAGGCCGTGGCCGATTGCGTGCGCGCCCGCGGCTGCGCGAAGGGGCAGGGGAAAGCGGAGGGTGCCCCGGCCTCGTCGATGGTTGCGATCCGCGTCGCTGACGACGGGCCCGGCATCCCGCCGGCGATTCGCGATCGCGTGTTTGACCGTTTCGTGCGGGGCGACTCCTCGCGAACGCGCGACGGGCATGGGTCCTCGGGACTGGGCATGTCGATCGTCGAGTCGCTGGCTCGCGCGATGGGCGGGTCGGTGCGGCTAGTTGACAGTGAGAAGGGGACTGTTATCGAGGTGATGCTGCCGGCGGCGTGAGGCGAGCGTGGGCAGGCCGACGGTGCCGGACGCGCCCCGGTCGCCGGCGCCCGACGAGCGCGCGGCGGGGCGTGAGCGGACCCCCTGGCCCGCCCCGGCCTCGCGCGTTGTGTGGGCCTGCTCGCAGTCGAGCGTTCAATGTCACCCCAGATCAGCCGTTCATATACCGGAAGTTCCCAGCGTGATCGCGCCAGCGCCGTAGGATTGACACAGTGGCGTATGTTGCCCGAATGCGTGCAGACCAGCATGTACAGAAAGAAATGAGGGTCCAGTGGCACTGATCGTGCAAAAATACGGCGGTTCTTCCGTGGCCGACACCGAGGCCATGAAGCGCGTCGCCCAGCGCATCGTGGACACGCACAACGCGGGACATCGCGTCGTCGTCGTCGTATCAGCGATGGGCGACACGACTGACGACCTCCTCGACTCGGCGGCCGCCCTCACCGACAACCCGCCCGAACGCGAAATGGACATCCTCCTGTCCGCGGGCGAACGCATCTCCATGGCCCTGCTGGCCATGGCCGTCAACGAACTCGGCGTCGAAGCCCGCGCGTACACGGGGGCCCAAGCCGGCATCAAGACCGACAATCACTTTGGTGCCGCCCAAATCATCGGCATGGTCCCCGAGCGCGTCGCCCGCGCCGTCAAGGATGGCCAGGTCGCCATCGTCGCCGGATTCCAGGGCATCTCCAAAGACGACGACGTGACGACGCTGGGTCGCGGCGGCTCCGACACGACCGCCGTCGCCCTGGCTGCCGCCCTCCACGCCGACGTGTGCGAAATCTACACGGACGTCGACGGCCTCTTCTCCGCCGACCCGCGCATCGTCCCTAAGGCCCATCGCCTGCGCACCCTCACCCAGGAAGAGACACTGGAAATGGCCGCGCACGGCGCCAAGATCCTCCACCTGCGGGCCGTCGAATTCGCCCGCCGCTACGGGGTTCCCCTGCACGTGCGCTCCTCGTTCTCCGAAAAGAACGGCACCTGGATCTCTGACTCCCCCGCAAACCCCGAACTCAAGGGCCTCGTGCCCGACGCCGCCTTGAAGTCCCCAGAGGAAAACGCCATGGAAAAGCCCGTCATCTCCGGTATCGCTCACGACCGCTCCCAGGACAAGATCACCGTCACCGGCGTGCCGAACAGTCCCGGCGTCGCCGCCCGAGTCTTTGCTGTCGTCGCCGAGGTCGGTGCCAACATCGACATGATCGTCCAGAACCTGCCGATCTCTGACCCCACGAAGGCCAACATCACGTTCACCCTGCCCGACGGCGACGCGCAAAAAGCCCTCGACGCGCTGGAAGCACACCACGACGAGATCGGTTTCGACGAGCTGCGCTACAACCCCAACATCGGCAAGCTCAGCCTCGTCGGCGTCGGTATGCGCACCAACCCCGGTGTTTCCGCGCGCCTTTTCTCCGCCCTGTCTGACGCGGGCATCAACATCGACCTGATCTCCACCTCCGAGATCCGTATCTCCGTGGTCACTCGCCTCGACGACCTCGACCGCGCCGTGAAGGCCGTCCACACGGCCTTTGGCCTGGACGCCTCCGAAACCGAGGCCGTCGTCTACGGCGGCACCGGCCGCTGATCGTTCATCGACGAGGCCCGGGCTGCTTCCGCTGTTTCCGCGCGGTTTCGGCTTTCCCGGGTTTGGTGGCGGGCCTCGTTCCCATAGATTTCACCCAGCGTTCGCCCCGTCGTATGGGCGCGCGCATCAACACAAGGAGAAGACCATGAGTGGTTTTAATGTTGCCGTCGTCGGCGCCACCGGCCAGGTCGGCCGTGTCATGCGCACCTTGCTGGAGGAGCGGGGTTTCCCGGTTGAGACGATTCGTTTCTTCTCGTCCGCGCGCTCGGCGGGTTCGACCTTGCCGTGGAAGGGGCAGGACGTCGTCGTCGAGGATGTAGCGACGGCCGACTACTCGGGCATCGACATTGCTGTGTTCTCAGCGGGTGCCACGGCCTCGCGCGAGTACGCCCCCAAGTTCGCGGCTGTCGGCGCGGTCGTCGTCGACAACTCCTCCGCGTGGCGCAAGGACCTTCAGGTTCCGCTCGTCGTCTCCGAGGTCAACCCCGACGACGTCGACAACCGACCCAAGGGCATCATCGCGAACCCCAACTGCACGACCATGGCGGCCATGCCCGTCCTCAAGCCTCTCGTGGACGCTGCGGGTGGTCTGACGCGTCTCTTCGTGTCCTCCTACCAGGCCGTCTCCGGGTCGGGCCGCGCGGGCGTCGCCGAGCTGACCGGCCAGATCGAAGCCGGTGCTGCTCAAGACCTGGCAGCGCTGGCCCTGGATGGTCGCGCCGTCACCCTGCCCGAGCCCGGCGTGTATGTCGCCCCCATCGCCTTCGACGTCGTGCCGCTCGCCGGTTCCATCGTCGACGACGGCAGCGAGGAGACCGACGAGGAGCAGAAGCTGCGCAACGAGTCGCGCCGCATCCTGCACATCCCCGACCTGGCCGTGTCCGGCACGTGCGTGCGCGTCCCCGTCTACACGGGCCACACCCTGACCATTCACGCCGAGTTCGCCGGCGACATCACGCCCGACCAGGCGCGCGCCCTGCTGGCCGAGGCTCCCGGCGTGCGCGTCGTGGACGTGCCGACCCCGCTCGAGGCCGCCGGCCGCGACGAGGTCCTCGTGGGCCGCATCCGCCAGGACCAGGCCGTCGACGGCAAGCGCGGCCTCATCCTGGTTGTCTCTGGTGACAACCTGCGCAAGGGTGCCGCCCTGAACGCGGTCCAGGTCGCCGAGGTCGTGGCCGCTCGACTGCGCTGAGTGGCTGGCCGCTCGACTGCGCTGAGTGGCTGGCCGCTCGACGGTGTCGAGTACGAACTAGTTGCGTGAACGCGCGGAGGCCCTGGCGGGCTGCCGCGCGTTTGCGTTGCGTGGTTGCTTGTGGTGCTTGTTGCCTCGCTGGTGTTCCGGGCGCCGTCGGGCCGGGCCGCTGTGTGTGCTGGTGGGTGGCGGCCCGCCCGCGAGCCGTCCGCGCCACGAGCTTCGCTCGGCGCGTCGGCTCGAAGCCCGGCCAGGCCCCGCCGCCGCCCACCAGCACCGCGGCCAGGCCCGCCGGTCCCTCCGGTGCCCTCCACACCAGCGGGGCTAGGTCGCTGTGAATAGCCCTGCCAGGACCCGCCGGTCCCTCCGGCGCCCTCCACACCGGCGGCGCTGTGTCGCTGATGTGTGGCGCGTTGGCTCGAAATCCGGCCAGGCCCCGCCGCCGTCTCAGAAATTTCGCACGTAATTCCCCTGGGACTATTTCAGGATTTGAATTGTGATCGTTGGAATTGCAACGCTTTGAGGCTTTGTTGAAAGTTCAGGCAATCGAATTACGTGCGACTTTTGCCGGGGTGTAGCCGGTGGCTCTGTTGTGCCCTTGTGTGCGTGCGTCCTTGCCTGTGTGCGCGGATAGGTTGTTGCTTCACGGATAGGTTACGAGCATCCGGATAGCCTATTAACCTATCCACATCGTCATAACCTATCCGCATCCGCATCCGCATCCGCATCCGCATCTGCTTTCGCCGCGGAGGCATAACAAAACCGCCCGGCGCGCAGCCAGGCGGTGGAGCGGGCGACGGGAATCGAACCCGCCTCTGAAGCTTGGGAAGCTTCCATTCTACCGATGAACTACGCCCGCAATTCATCGTCCCGAAGGAATCGACTTGTCGATCATAGCGTCACGGTGGACGGGCACGCAACCGGCATCTCGCGCACAGCGGTGTGCTCGCGGCGCTGTGTGCTGTGCGATGGTGGTTGTCGTGCTGCTCTCGGTAACAAGGCTGCATCCGCCTATGCGCGCATGTCGCTCCGGCGCGGAAACGGCAGTGCTGCCAGCTCCTGCCTCAGCTCACGCCTCGTGGTCCGCTCCGAGATGGATCCGGTTCTGTTGCGCGTGCTGGCCGCGGATACACTGAGGATCGTTTGACTGATTGGAGGACCCATGCCTCGTCCCGTGGTGGCCGCAGCCATCGTCGATTCCCTGGAGCACCCAACCGTGCTGCTCGCGTGCTCGCGCGCCTACCCGCAGGAGTTGCGCGGTCAGTTCGAGCTGCCGGGCGGCAAGATCGAAGAGGGCGAGGATGCTGTGGCTGCCCTCGAACGTGAGATCGCGGAGGAACTTGGCACGCTCCTGCGGGTGGGGGAGCGCGTGTGTCCGGACGGCGGCATGTGGTGGCCGATCCTGGGTGGGCGCGTCATGGGCGTGTGGCTCGCGGAGGTGGCACCCGGTTCGCCGGCCCCGCGTGCGGGTGCCTCGCACCTTGAGGCCCGCTGGGTGCCGATCACTCAACTCGCGCCCCTGCAGTGGATTGTCGCGGACCTGCCCATCGTCGAGGCCGTGGTCGCGTGTTGTGAGCGCTGAGACTTCCATGGTCGCGCGGTTGAGTGTGGGGCGCGCGTGGTATGTGCGTGGTCGGGCACGTACGTGGTATCGAGCGGGACTTGAGCGTGGCCGACTGACGGACCTGCGCTGCGCTGGCGCAACGTGGGCGTGCGCGCATCATTTGACGACACATGGGGGCAAGATGTCAGAATGTGCCCATGCCGAAGATTATTGGCGAGTCACTCGCCTCTCACCGCGAGCTGACACGCACGCGCCTATTTGACGCCCTCGGTTCCCTGATGGCTGAGCAGCCCTTTGAGTCGATCACGATGAGTCAGATCGCGGAGCGCGCGGGCGTCGGTCGCACGGCGGTTTATAACCACTTCGCGGACAAGGAAGTGCTGCTGCTTGCGTATATGCGTCAGGTCACCGAAGAGTTCACGTCTGTTCTGAGTGAACGCCTGTCGACTGAACCTGACCCGTTGATGCGTTTGCGCCTCTACATTCGTTCGCACGTGCAGATGACCAGCCGGTACCACGTGAAAGCGGGTATGGGGTTGCGTCGGCAGATGTCGGATCGGGGCGCCTCGCATCTGCATGATCACGTGGGGATGGTTGGCGAGGTCCTCATTTCTATTCTCGACGACGCCATGGGTCGCGGGTTAATTGCGCAGCAGAATACGCTGGGCGCGGTTCACTTGATTCATGCGACGTTGGCGGGGCAGCGCCTCCCCGCGGATGGCCCGCATCGGGAGTCAGCGCTTTGTCTCGTGGAAACGTTTATTCTACGAGGCCTGGGCGCATCCGAGGAAGACGTGCGGCACGTCACTGAGGCTCCCCTTCCTTCTTGGGAATAGTGGGCGCCGCGCGTCCGTTGATTAAGACAGTTCAACAAGGGGTAGACTGCCCCGATCGACCGGTTGGCGAAAGAGCCGACCACGCAAGGAGAAACATGGCTACCGTTACGCTGACGCAGGAGAATTTCGAGCAGACCGTGTCCGCTGGCGACATCGTTCTGGTTGACTTCTGGGCGACTTGGTGCGGACCGTGCCGACAGTTTGGCCCTATTTTTGAAGAGGCATCCGAGAAGTTCACGGATGTTGTGTTCGGCAAGATCGACACGGACGATCAGCAGCAGCTGGCAATGGCCGCGCAGATCACGTCGATCCCGACGCTCATGGCCTTCCGTGATGGCATTGCGGTGTTCCGCCAGTCTGGCGCCCTGCCGTTGTCGGCGCTTGAGGATCTGATCAACCAGATTCGCAACCTGGACATGGACGATGTTCGTAAGAAGATCGCCGATGCCGACAAAGGCGAGTGATGACGTGAGGAGACTCAGTGACGGGCCCTGAGGTGTGAGCCTCGGGACCCGTTTCTGTGTGTTAGCGCCGAGTCTTTAGTGAGGGCGCCCGGCGTTCTTCGAAGCTCGTCAGGTTTCCCGCTCGCGGGGCTTGGCGGTCCGGGGTGATCGCCCACGCCGCGGGGTGGGCTGGCGCGTGGCTTGCCGGGCTCGGTGCTCGCTGGGTGCTCTTACGCCGGGCGTCCCCGCGCTGGTCGGCGGGTGATGAACTCGCGGTCCGCGTGGTCGCCGACCATGAAGAGGTATTCGCCGACGATGTCGAAACCGTGCCGCGCATAAAAGCGTTGCGCCCCATAGTTTTCGCTCCACACGCCGATCCAGACGGTGCGCGGTCCGTTGCGTTCGAGCCACTCCAGAGCCGTGCGCAGGAGTGTCGTGCCGTGTCCCTCACCCTGGTGGCCGCGCAGAACGTACAGGCGCTGGACTTCGCCGTCGTCGGGTGCGACGTCGGGGTGAGGTAGGTGCGCGGGACACGCGGTGACGTAGCCGATCAGAGGGTCCTGTAGAGACGAGGCGTGGGCTTCCTCCTCGGGAGGCGCGGAGTCCAGGCGCGTGCTGGGGGCATCGGCGGGGGAGGCGCCGGAGGTAACCCGATCGCGTCGCTCATCCTCGGCCTCGTCGCTGCTTTCCTCGAAGAGAAGCCAGGTTGCGTGTGCGGGGTCCGTCAGTTCGGTGTGTAGGACGGAGGGGGAGTAGGCCTGATCGAGGAAGAGCGCCAAGTCATGAGGCGCGTAAAGGTGACCGAAGGTCTGCGTGAAGCACTCGCGGGAGAGGACGGACAGCGCCTCGGCGTCCTCGGGTGTGGCGCGGCGGATCATGGGTTCCTTTCGGTCGGTCGTCTCAATCGTAGGCGGGTCAGGGGGCACGTGGCCGAGTGTCCCAGAAACCTGCCAGACGGCGAGTGCGAACCATTGCTCCGAACGTGAGGCGCATCTTACAATGAGGCGATCAACGCTCATCGAAGGAGACGAACGTGGCACACAAGACCCGCACCGCTCAGGTGCTTGACATTGTCAAAGTCATCGCGTGGGTTGTCATTGCGGTTTCCCTCGTGAAGTTCGCGTTCTTCCCAGCCTCGCAAGATAAGGAGACCGACGACGGCATAGACCCGGGCGGCAGCTTCGGGCAGATGACGATCAACGTGGGCCGCGCCGACATCACGAACACGGTGAAGCTGACGGGCACGATTCAAGCAGACGAGCCGGTGAACGCGCGTGCGACGCTTGACGGCGCAGTCGTGCGCGTCTATGTCAACGACGGCGACAAGGTCTCCAAGGGTGACGCGCTCCTCCAGATACGCAAGGAAATTCCCGGAGAAACGAAACAGGTCACCGACGAGGACGGCACTATCAGCGTGGAGACCGCTGACCCCACCTACAGGTACGAGACCGTCGTTGCCCCGGGAGATGGTACGGTGACGACCGGGGTCCTCGTGGGTCAACAGTTTGCGATCGGCGATACGGTCGCATCGGTGGCGCCCGCGTCCTTTTCTGCTGTGGCGCCGCTGAGCGCCGACCAGATGTACCGGCTCCAGGAGGCGCCGTCCACGGCGACCGTCACCATTAAGAACGGCCCCGCGCCCTTCGAGTGTACGGGCGTCACGCTCGTGACCCCCACCGGCAAGACTCAGGACCCGAAGAACCCCGGAAACGTCGGATCCTCCACGTCGGGGTCCACCGACCTGAAGGCGCGCTGTGCGATCCCCTCGGACCAGACGGTGTTCACCGGCCTGCAGGTGACCCTGGAGATGACGACGGGCTCCGCCACGAACGTGCTCGCCGTGCCGGTCTCCGCAGTCGAAGGCCGCTACCAGAGCGGCACCGTCTACCTGCCGACCTCCGACCCGGCCAACCCCGAGAAGCGTTCGGTCACCCTCGGCCTGACCGACGGAAAGATGGTCGAAATCAAGGAGGGACTGACGGAGGGCGAGGAAATACTCGAGTTCACCCCGGCCTCGACGACAGACAATCAGGATTCCACCGACCCATACGGCTCGGGCCCCGGAGACGGGATGGACAGCGCGACCACGGACGGGGCCGCTGACAAAACTGATGGGACGGGCGCCCGATGAGCCTCGTGCGCCTGCGGGGCGTAACCCGCACGGTCACCCTGCCCGACGGTGAAGACCTGCACATTCTGCGCGGCGTCAACCTGGACGTCGCGGCGGGCGAGCACGTGTCCATCGTGGGCAGGTCGGGCACGGGCAAGTCAACGATGCTCAACATCGTCGGCCTGCTGGATGCCCCCACGTCGGGCAGCTACGAGCTGGACGGCGTGGACACGACGCGCCTGGGCGAGGGGCGTCGCGCTCGCATGCGCGG
>NZ_CAUTSL010000053.1:0-15868 GCF_963540955.1 Actinomyces bouchesdurhonensis | reverse complement strand
CTCCAAACAGCATCACCGCTACACGAAAATTGCTTACACCCTATGACACCGCCCACCCAACCCCATCCTTATCCTCGGGCTGAATTCCCTTACGAATGAGCTCCATGTCTTCCAGCTGCGTGATGATGCGCGTAATGATGTCGATCTCGCGCTGGGAGTAGCTCCCTCCCTCTTCGAGGCGACGCGCATGATTCCCGGGGGCGGCATGAACGATCTCGAAGGGCCTGGGCGCCCCCTCGTCAGCCGAGCGCATGGGAATGAGCTGGCCGTCGTAATACATGCGATTACAGAACTCGATGATGGCCGGGTGGCAGCGATAATGCTCCTTCAGGAGCGTGCTCACGACGCCCGAATCTGGTGCCATCGCTTTGACTGACTCCAACAGCGACAGCGAGCGGACGTCGACGCGCGGATCGGGCGGATCACACTCGCTCTCGCACCAGCCGGCGAAAATCGGGCTAAGCTGCTTCGTATCGCCGACGACAACAGCGTTGCGGGCGACACTCAGCGCCGCCAAACCCGGCGGCAGCAGCACTTGCGAGGCCTCGTCGACGATCACCCAATCCAGGAGGGGGTCCCCATCCAGGTTATTTCCGATCGAGTAGCACGACGACGCCACGATCGGGTAGGCAGAGAGAAGCGCTCGCGTTTTGGTATGTATCTGTCCGCCCAGGTCGGGTACCACAGCGTCCGCTTGGCAGAATCGCCGGGCGAGGATCGCATCGAAGATACTCCTCGACCGACGCCGATACGCTGCACTCGCGTCGTCTACTCCGCTGTCTTCGACGCGCTGTGTCGCGATGGCGACGTCCTGAGCGAGTTCCGCCTCGCGCGCCCGATAGAACAGCATCTGGATGGCTGATTGAACGTCGACATCCCTCAGGTCCAGGCCTTTGAGGGGGCCGAAGGTGCGGTAGCGGCGCACGCGTTCGATGAGACCACCGATACTCCATGACGGCCTCGGCGCGAAGCGAGCGGCTGCGACAAGCTCAGCGATAGTCTCGGAGGGGGCACTTGCGATGGGCAGGTTCCCCATGTCTGGCAGGGAGCGGCGGCTCTCCTTCACTTTTTCTTCAAACAGTTTTCTTTCGTGCCGGATGTTGTCCAGTTGGGCGCGCACGATCGGCAGGTCCCTGCTGGTCTTCCACAGGTCTACGAGGCGTTCTTCCTCATCGCGGAGTGTCTCTAGCTCATCCGCAATCACTAACCCTGCGGTTGCACACCCCGTGTTGTCACACCATTGTTTCCGTTGCTGGATGAGCTCGTTCTGTCTGCTTTGGAACTTTCGGACGCGCGGGGCGCTCCCGAGGTTCGCGATGAGGAACCCGTACCCTTCATCCGAGAGCTTCTTCACGACGTTCTCGACGGCCGAATTTGCCGACGCGACGACGCCGACGGTCTTTCCCTGCGCGACCAGGGTGGCGATCAGGTTGAGGATCGTCTGTGTTTTTCCGGTGCCGGGAGGCCCGTCGATGATCGAGATCTGGTGAGTGAGCGCGGCGCGGATGGCGTTGCGTTGATCGAGGTTGGAGTGAAAGGGCATCACGACAGCGTGGCTCGCGCCGGTGTCGACGCTAGACCTGCCGACGAGGAAGGCTTCGAGGGCGGAGCCTTGGGGCACGGATTTGATGTTTTCCCACACGTTAGCCAGGCTCGCGTACACGATCGAGACCTTATGTCCCTTCCAGGGCTTCGGCGCCCCCGGCTCGGCGCGCGATGCTCCCCGAAGCTCCGCCGCCGAGAAGACTTCGGTACGGATGTAGTCGAAGAGCGCCTCGGCCCGCTCGCGCTCCTCTTGTGTTGGTTCTGCGCTCACGTCAGCTCCTTTGTGCCCCTCCACACGTGTTTGACGCTCAGCATAATCGACTTATCTGACTGGCGGTAGGTTGTTGGACATCCACCCGGCACGCGTGCGGGACGCAGATGTGCATGGCGCTTCGTATCATGGCGCTATGGGTATGTCACTTGTGTTTCTTCTGGTTGGTTTGCTTGTGGGCGCTCTGCTCGGGTACGTGGGGGCGGTGGCTCGACGAGCGTCGCGCCCCGGGGATGACGCGGGCGCGCTGCGCGCGGAGGTCGCACGGTGGCAGGCGCGCGCCGAGGAGTTGTCCCGTCGCGTCGAATCCGCGGAGGCCCACTCCCAGGGGGACGCCTCCGTGTTGCAGGCCCTCGCCCCGGTTCGCGCGCAGTTGGAGCAGATGACGCTGCGCGTCGACCAGATGGAACAGGCGCGGGCGCGCCAGCACGGGGCCCTCGCCGAGCAGCTGCGCGACGCCGCCCAGCGTGAGGCGGACCTGGCCCGCACGACCGCCTCACTGGAGGGCGCCCTGCGCTCGCGTAGCGCGCGCGGCACGTGGGGCGAGGTCGAGCTGGCCCGCATCCTCGAAGCCTCCGGCATGATGGCGCACGTCGACTTCGCGGAGCAGCGTTCGATCGCGTCACTCACTCAGGGACGAGGCCTGGGCGCGGGCAGCGCATCGACTGACCTCGGGCGCCCCGACGTGACGATCCACCTGCCGGGGCAGGGTTTCCTCGCCCTCGACGCGAAAGCCCCCATGGACGCCTACCTGCGGGCCTGCGGCATTGAGGACAGCGGAGAGGAGGCGGAGGCTCGGCGCCGCACGGAGCTCGCTGCGCACGCGAAGGCCCTGCGTTCTCACGTGGAGGCGCTCGCTGCGCGCGACTATGCGCGCGCTCTCGGTTCCTCGCCCGAACTGGTGATTCTTTTCGTCCCGTCGGAGGCGGCGCTGAGCGCTGCGCTGCGCTCGGACGCGGCGCTCCTCGACGACGCGATGGCACGCGGCGTGGCCCTGTGCTCCCCCGTCACCCTGCTCGCGGTGGCCCGCACGTGCGCCACGGCGTGGGCGCGCACGACGATCAACGAGCAGGCTGACCAGGTCATCGCCCTGGGCCGCGACCTGTATGAGCGGCTCGGCGTCGTGGCGGGTCACTTGGATAGCCTGGGCAAGAGCTTGGTCAGGAGCGTGGACTTCTATAACAAGGCTGTTGCCTCGATGGAGAGCCGTCTCTTGTCCAGGGCGCGCTCCGTTAGTGCTCTCGCGCAGGCATCGAAGAAACCTATGACGGCCACCGAGATAGACCCGGACGCCGCCCAGGTCCGCGCCTTCACCAGGCCGGAGTTAACTGGAGGCGACCAGCGCAGGTGACCCGCGTATCGATTCGACGGGTCACACGGGCCAGTCCACGGGGAATGCACCAGTCACGCATCGCAGACTCGCCACGAACCGTCTGTCCAATAGCGCAAATGAACCGTCGTTATGCCGGGGCATAACTCGACAGCTGGAGTACGATGGTCCCGTAATGGTCTATCTCCTGAAAGAAGGTCATCCCGATGCCGTGGACCAACAACGAGCGTCGCGAACGTTTCAACATGACACTCTTGAAGATGAAGGCCCTGTTTGAAGCAGATCCGGCAGCGGCGGTTCGCAGCCAGAACTTCATTCAAACATTTCATCGGTTTATTGCTTCAGACCTCGAAAGCCACCTAACCTCTCAGGCAAAGAATGCAGGCATCCAGGTCATTCAAGAGGCAAAAATCTTTGGCTCATTCAAATCCAAAGACGTAGATGTTGCCGTCATTCATCCAATTAACGGACCTCTTCTTTTGATTGGTGTTCGCAGCCAAATGAGTTCCGTTGGAAAGAATGTTCTCACGTACTATCAAGACATCATCGGCGAAGCTATTTCTTTACAGGAACGTTTTCCTATGTGTGTCACCGGTTATGCCTATCTTCACCCTCTCGCAGTCGTGCCGTGGGAGAGAAAGGACGGGACATGGACGAATGCGGAAAACCCAGATCATTCACGTTTTGCGCGAATGTACGCAGGAATCGGAAGTCGGGACGATCGCCTCTACAAGCATCAGCTCGGTTCGTACGATCACTTCGCATACTCCGTCGTTGACTTTCAGAGGGACGAACCTCATTTGTTCGATGAACTCGTCCGTCAGGCTGTTCCTGACCTTGACATGTCTATTCTCAGCTTTGTCCCGCGTCTGGTCAATACATTCAATAACCGTAATCTGTGGGTTCAAGGCATCTTCGAAGAGCCAGTTTTAGGCTAGGCAATGAGCTGGGGTGTGCGGCCAGCCTGACATTCATGCACCGGGCAAACACACGCCGCACTCATAGCTGGGATTTACGCCACGTTTCAAGCTCATTGACTCCGGCGTACACTAACTCCAATCCTTCTGCGCCCACCAGATTGACGATGGACGATTCTCCGGTCCTATAAGCTGCCCATACGTCGTTTGAACGTAGGGCTTCGTCCAGATCAGAGTATTTCAATTCTCCACTAGATTCTTCGTTAAGGATCAGTACAGAGTCAGCCTCGCGAGGTACAGCAATCATCACACCGCCGCCGAGGGAATGAATCTGGAGTTCACTGGTGAGTAGGGTGAGCGGCGTGTACCACGATGCCAACAGACGCAATGCTGATACTCCTGGGCGCAAATTGCCGCACAGAACACTATTTGACGCTACCCAGCCCGCATCGTTTAGGTACAGGCGAGGCCGATCACTAAACGCAGTCAACAGCACGTCTGGACGCCGCACGCCTGGGACACGATACCACGGAGTCCGAATACGACACTTGTATGCCATATCGACCCCCTGCCGCTCACCGTATGCAACGTACCGTTTCTCTGACCCCGTCAGCTCCGCCTCTGGCGTCCAGAGCTTAGCAGTCACGGGAATGGAGCTTGTGCCCACGCCTGCACCGAGGAGCTGGCGAGAAGATGCAACGGTGGGGATCAAGGACGTATCAGGAAGTCCATAGGACTCCTGTTGTTGCGCACCTGGATGAAAGAATTTCTTGTTCCCCGACACGTAACCTATGCTGAACTTGACTCGATGATGCGCGGCTCCTGAATGCGACATCAATTCGTGCATGACATCGAGAGTGTCGCGCGAGAGAAGCGCGCGCTGAAATACGCGTTCTCCTGCGATCACGTCGGCGATCGGAATCTTGACGTTCGAAGCATGGTCAACATCGCAGTCACAATTGAGAGCGTCCCGGACAATAAACCTAACGGTATCAGTGGATTCGCCTCTACGATCCGCGAAGAGGATGAGAACGTTCTGAAGAATGTCGGTGAACACTCGTTGTCTCACGCGCAGGACGCTCAAGGTGCCGAACATTTTTGATAGGTATTCCCACAGCGGTCGCGCATAGCGCACATATGTGAAGTCTAGAGGCAATACGAACGCGAGCCTTCCCCCGTCTTTCAATAGCGCAGTTGCTTTCGCAACGAAAGGCATCCATACGCTGCCTGACTTATCCATCTGTGCGCCCATCGCACGCTGTGATGCGGCGAGAGCGTTTGCTTTGAGGGTCGCGTCCAGCTCTCGGATGCGCACGAATGGCGGGTTACCGATCACGACGTCTACGTTCGGCAACGCCGTATCTCCTAAAAAGTCGCCAACATGCAAGTTATGAGGTTCAACGGCGCCAGCAGCAACTGCCTTCGCGGCGACATCGGGGTCCAATTCACACGCATGCACAACGAGTTTTCGCCACCCGCGGCACTGTCCGTAACGTTGTGCAGCTATGGCGAATTGCCCGTCACCCACGCTCGGTTCGAGGATAACGTCGTCTTCTGAGCGTATTGCCCAACGCGTCATATAGTCGGCGGCTGCATCAGGCGTGAAGTAACGCCCCGCTTCTCGCTCAGCTGTGCGCGGCGCGCGTGCACTCATTGCGAGTTTGCGTCCGAATTCTACGATGTCCTCGAGCAAATACACGCGACCGTGCATCGTTGCGACAGATTTTGGCATGTCCGCCGCAATGCCCGTCTTGGCCGAGCGTGATCGACTGGCCCACACTTTGAACGTATTAACAGATATACCCAGCAGTTCAGCAGCTCGTTGACTATCAACCAGCCCATTGACCGCCACTTCACTCCCAATACGCTCACTCATGTTTATGATTGTACACGATTCGTTTCACTTCAGCTCGAGTCAGGATAGAATGATCTACCGCCGTCTCGATTCATGGTTGTTCGATTCTTCCGAGGCGGGTGTGGGTGAGCGCGCCGCAATTGGGGATTGCGGGCAGGTGACACTGGAGGCAATCAACGCGTCCTGGCCCGGGGGCCCGACGCGCTAGCGTCGGGCCCCCGCAGTCAGATCAGGACATGTTGCGTCGCGCGCGCGTCAGCGCCATGATTCCCGCAACAATGAGCACCCCCGCAACACCCATGAGCGACGTAGTATCCGCGCCTGTGTGCGCCAGATCCCTATTGAGCTGCGCAGGTGGTGGTACCTCACCGGAATCGGAGGTGGGCACCGTTACCGAAGGCGTGGGTGCAGGTGTCGTGGGATCAGGAACAGGCGTCGTCGGCACCGGACCCGGAGCGGACGGGTCAGGGGCGGGCACCGTTACCGAAGGCGTGGGCGCGGGTGTCATGGGATCAGGCGCAGGCGCCGTCGGCACCGGACCCGGACTAGACGGGTCAGGAGTCGGGGTCGGACTCGGGGTGGGGCACGGCTCCACGTTGGTTTCTATGGCTGTGCCGTAGTCGTGACTGTTCGTCCCGTCCTCGAAGTTTGTGCCTGCAGCGGTTGTGGCGATGAGATGGCCGTTGCCCTCCACCCGCCAGGTTATGGCTGCCGAATCGCCAGGCTGATTCCACGAGGCATTACCTGCGCCGCATGGGTCAGTGACTGTGGGCGTGGCGGGCAGCGGCACACAGTTAATGACACCCGCTTCTTCGGGCGTCCCGTAATCGTGGGTGCGTGAGCGTGTCCCGTCCCCGTTGTCGAGGATGAAGGCGGGTCGCGTGGTGACAACCAGGTGGCGATCAGCGGTGAGAGTCCACGTGAAGCGTTCGTCGTCTGTCGGCTTATTCCACTGTGCACCGCCACCGGGCGCGCAAACTGCCGATGGGTTGGTGGGGACGACGGGAACGGCGATCGGTTCGGGGATAAACCCGAAGGTGACGGATGAGGGGTTAAGAGTTCCGGGTTCGGGCTTAATATCATGCTCGGTGGGAGCGGTGGCAGAAGCAATGAATGAGAGGACGTCTCGCCCAACCGCGTTAGCCGTTGCCGCGACTGAGATGGTCACTTGCCCCGTCCCCCGAATCTCTGGGATCGTGCCGCTGATCGTGCGCGTTGACGGATCATATGCTAGGTCACTGGGACACGTTGATTTCATGTCCGCGTCACATCGGACTGCATCGATGGAGGGAATGTCGATCATGTTCGGCAACGTGATCGACACCGGGACGTTCGCGGCTACGGACGCTGAATTTGTGACCTTCACTGTCAGGTCAACGGCGTCGCCCTGTTTCACGTCAACTTTGCCCGAGGCGTCAGGAGCCTGCGCCACACCGTTAACAGCCGCATTCGTAGAAGTGGACACATCAACGCACGTGACATACCCCCGCACCGACGCGTCTGCACCAAGAGTATATGCCGACTGACTCATTCTGGACTCATAGTAGACTTTAAGAACACTATCGATCATACAGGAAGGGAGAGTTTCCTTGACGGGAACGATTAGTTCGAGCACAGAATGTGCCGGTAACGTGACTCTACCGGAAGACAGAGCAGGCGTTGAACCTGGACTCTGACCTGTCATCTTCGTTGTCGTTTTATTAGCCCACGCGGGGCACTCAATATTTGTCGTCCCGGCTCCGCACGACATCGAATACTCTACTTCTGAGAAACCATTACTCAACCCGTAAACGTCCGTCAACTCCACATCTGGAATCGGCATGCCACCCTGATTCTCGTAACGCACCGTATACGTGCGTACCTCTCCAGATGCCACTGTCTCTTTATCTTCTGTCACTGATACCACAGGTTTCATATCACAGGCCGGAGCAGTGATGGTTCCGGCCACGTATGCCCGTCCTGTGACGCGATACGCTCGCTGACTCATGTATGTTACGTTATACATTTCGCGTTTTCCGCCAATTACACAGCCAGGTACTGTCTCGGTCACAGGAACGACCAATTCGAGCGCGGAATGCCCCGGCAATGTCACCGTACGTTCAAATAGAGTGAACGATGGATAATTAGGTGTTCCCTCTTTCGTTATTGTTGTTCCATCAGCCCACGTGGGGCAATCAATGTTGGTTGTCCCCGGACCACACGATAGCGAATACTCCACCGTTGAGTAACTGCTTCCTCTCTTGAAGGAATCCGACAAGTGCACATCCGGAATGGGATCGGCACCTCGATTTTCATAACGCACGGTGTACGTGCGCTCCTCACCGGAGGCAACCGTCTCCTTGTTCTGCACCTTTGACACCACTGGTACCATGTCACACGTTGGAACGGTAATTGTCCCCTTCACAATCTCTTCTCCGTTAAGTAGATTGGGAAACTGAACCATTTGGGCGCCGTTGTACACCTCATATGCGCCGCCGATCGCGCATCCCGGTACTGTCTCTGTCACGGGAATGATCAATTCGAGTACGGAATGCGCCGGCAAGGTCAACGGTTCACTTTCATCTGTCTTGAACAGATACAGTTGTGAATGCTCATTCACAACCATTGTCGTTTTTGTGACTCCATCGGCCCATGAGGGGCAGGCAATATTGATTGTACCCGCACCGCACGACACCGAGTAGATAAGGGTAGAGGATTCCTTACTGCCCGTGTATTCATCACTCAGTCTCACATTTGGTATTGGTGTAGAACCCCGATTCTCGTAACGCACCGTATACGTGCGTACCTCACCCGAAGCGACCTCCTGCTTATCCTGCACCTTCGATACGACGGGCACCGTGTCGAGGGGCGTGGCGGTCTGCTGGGTGACAGTGTTCGTGGACATATCCGTATCAGTATCACCTGCGGCGGGTGTCACCGTCGCCGTTGTGGTGAGGGATGAATAGTAGGGATAGGTGCCGCCCACTCGAATCTCCACCGCGCCACCTGCGGGCAAGACCGGGATTGTGGCAGTAAGTTTGCCTCCACCTGAAGTGGCTGCTCCGTCTGTCACGCTCAGATCCGCCGGGCATTGGGCGCCGCCAGCACTCGAGGCGCACGTCGCGCTCGCTCCGCTAACGCCCGTTCCCAGATCGACGTCAAGAGTTGCCCCATCGCCAGAGTCGGGACCCAGATTACTCACCTTTACAGTGTAGGTAAAAGGTTCGGATGCGACACCTGTCGCCGCGTATCCGATGATCTGGACGATTAAGTCCATTGAATGGCCCGCGCCAAGCAGGCCAGAGGATGCACCGCCGCCCGTCTCCTCAGTATCAGCGACGGCGATAGGCCCCTGTACAACAATGCCAACAACGGCCAGCACTCCAACTATCGCAACAGTACATGCGCGCACGACAGCCGACGCCAGCGCGCGCCTTGGGCGAATAAAACGACTCACAACATTTCCTCCAACGGGGTAAGCACTGTCAACATTGAGACAGGAGACTAAATTTTGTCCGACAACACTAACCCAGACACCAAACAGTTTCTCGACAACCTATGACGCTAAGGCTTGCCTTAAATTACTTTCAAACGGTTACCAGAAGTTGGCACGCCCACTTTCGCGCATTCCGATAACCATCCTCACACACTCCCCCCTTCACCACTCCACACTTTCTGACCAACCATGACCAGAAGGAGGTAATCACCACTCCCACACCCACGAACAAGCCAAAACGACGACATGGCACCGTTTCCACCGTGAAAATTTCCAGCCCATCCCGCCAGCATCAATCAATTGTGCTCAAACTCACAGCAGCACGATTCGCAAACCACACCAGCACACATACGCGCAACAAGCGCAGGCCAGCAGCATCAATCGAGGAAGAACAAAGAACCCCGCTGTAGCGCGTAACTCCGATCGACGCCAGCGGGTACTTACACTCTCATTCTGAGGTCCCCGCTACGCCTCGGCGCTCTCGCCGCCGCGACTGTAGTGAGCCTGGAGCGCATCCGCCGTGATCTCGACGATGCTATCCAGGAAGGACTGATCCGTCATGTACGACTGAATCTCCTGGTTTTCCTGGCAGGTGCGAACCATGGCGACGCCGACGGCGTTCTTGAAGTCAGCGGATGCTTTGAGCTGGCTCGAGCTATTCTTCTTCGCCATGGCCTGCGCGGCCTCGTTCTCATCCAGGAAACCCCAGAAGGTGGTGATAAACCCGGCGACGCTGCCCTCGGTCACGTCGACGTTCCTGGCCCGGAACATGTCGTTGACGCGGTCGATGACCTCCGCGAGGGGTCCCTTCGTCGGAGTCTGCCCACTGCGGAACTCGCCATCGAAGCCGGGAAGCACCATCGGCTCAGCGCTGCCCTCGCTCAGGGAGTGATCCTCGTTGATGGCGGAGGGCACGAGCTGCACGCCGGAGAGCTGCACGCCCTCAAGGTAGGAGTCGTCGTACTGGTTCCCATCCATGTGCAGGTTGCGCGACAGGAGGGTGGCCACGATGGCGCGCTTGTGCAGGTCCGGGTCCTGGTAGTCGACGATTTGGCTGAGGAACTGCCAGGCGTTGCGGTAGCTGATCGTGTCCGCGCGGAAGCTGCGCAGGGAATCCTTGAGTTCGTTGTCCTTGCCCAGGCGCGCGCGCTTCCACGCGTCCTGCCACCGCTCCTTGATGGGCCCCAGGGCCCGCGCGATGGCTTCGCCGCCGGCATCGCTCAGGTACGCGTCGGCGACCGCTTCCATCTCCACCATCGTGTAGATGCCGGCAGTGTCCAGGCGTTCGGCGATCGTGATGAGCGAGTTCGGGTCGACTTCCCCGGCCACGTGCGCGTCCGAGTAGTACATCCTGAAGTCGTCCTCGATGCTGGCCGGCGTGTTCTGGAAGTCCACGACCATGGGCGCGGTCTTGCCGGGGTAGGTGCGGTTGAGGCGCGAGAGGGTCTGGACGGCGGCGATGCCGGATAGTTTCTTGTCCACGTACATGGCCGTGAGGCGCGGCTCGTCGAAGCCGGTCTGGAACTTGTTGGCGACGATGAGGACCTTGTAGTCCTCCTCGCGGAACGCTCGGGCCGTGTCGCCGCGCCCGTTGAGCGAGGCCTCGGTGACGGTTTCGCCGTCGTCGGATTCCAGGGAGCCGGAGAAGGCGACGAGGGGACGAATGTCTGTGTAGCCCTGCGTGTCGATGTAGGAGTTCATTGCCTCGAACCAGCGGTAGGCCTCGCGGCGTGAGCTGGTGACGACCATCGCGCGGGCGTTGCCGGTGAGCAGGGGTTTGACGTTGCGTTGGAAGTGTTCGACGACGACCCGCACTTTCTGTGCGATGGCGGTGGGGTGTAGGCGGGCGAACTGCACAATCGCGGTGACGGCGTGGCCCGTGTCGACCAGGGGTTCTTCCTCGGAGCTGTCGAGCTCGTTCTTGACGCGCAGGAACATGTCGTAGGTCGAGTAGTTGGTGAGCACGTCGAGGATGAAGCCTTCTTCGATGGCTTGGGCCATCGTGTAGGTGTCGAAGGCCCTCCAGTTGCCGTCCTCGTCCTGGGTGCCGAACAGGCGCAGGGTCTTGGCCTTGGGCGTGGCGGTGAGCGCGATGAAGGTGATGTTGCTGGAGGCGGCGATGGCCGAGTCCTTGGCGGCGAGCAGTTCGTCGGCGCTGACGTTCTCGGGGTCTTCCACGTCGATGTCGGCGAGGAGGGCTTTGAGGCCCCTCGCGCTGGACCCGGACTGGGAGGAGTGGGCTTCGTCGGCGACGACTGCCCAGTTGCGTCCGCGCAGTTCGGAGGTGTCTTCGATGAGCTTCATGACCTCGGGGAAAGTCTGGAGCGTGCAGGTGATGATGTGGTCGCCTTCGATGAGGGCTTTCTTCAGCTGCGGGGATTTCGCGCCCGATTTTTCGCCGACGGGGACGACCAGTCCGTTGGAGGAGTGGACGAGGCCCATGTCGCCTCGGATGTTTTCGTCGAGGACGGTGCGGTCGGTGACGACGATGACGGAGTCGAAGGTGGAGTTCGCCTGGGAGTCGACGTGGCGGATGAGGCGGTGGCTGAGCCAGGCGATGGTTTTGGTTTTGCCGGAGCCCGCAGAGTGCCAGACCAGGTAGCGTCCGCCGGGCCCCGTCGCTTCAATGTCGCCGATGATGCGTTCGACGGCGCGCAGCTGGTGGAAGCGCGGGAAGACCAGGCGCCCGTCGTCTTTCTTGCCGCGTCGGCCGGGCTCGTAGAGGGCGTAGTCCTTGAGGATGCGCATGAAGGTGGGGCGGGCGAGGATGTCGCGCCACAGGTAGTTGGTGGCGGATCCGCTCGCCGAGGGCGGGTTGCCTTCGTGCCCATTGTTTCCCTGGTTGAAGGGCAGGAAGACGGTGTTTTCGCCGGCGAGTTTGGTGGTCATGAAGACGTGGTCGTTCGAGACGGCGAAGTGGACGAGGGCGCGCCCGGGGGCCAGGAGGGGACGCTTGGGGCCGGGCTTGCGGTCGTCCTTGTATTGGCGGATCGCGTGGTGGACAGACTGGGTGTTGTCGGTCTTGAGTTCCATCGTGACGACGGGGATGCCGTTGGCGCACAGGACGACGTCGATGGTTTCCTTGGTGGTGGCGTCGAAGCGGACTTGACGCATGACGCGCAGGCGCACGGCGTCCGAGGCTTCGGCGACCTCGACCAGCTCGGGGTTCGCGGGCGGGAATTCCATCATGGGGCCGAACTTGGCGGAGGGGCGGCCGACTTGGGCGTAGGTGAAGCCGGTGCGCAGGACGCCGAGGAGGCCGCCCACGGGTTTCCCAGTTGTGTCGACGCGGGTCGCCTTGCTCAGTTCCTTCGTCAGGTGGGTGAGGAGGCCGCGCTCGGCTTTGTCTCTCTGCCCGTCCGGGAGGTCCGCGGGGATCGCCTTGTCGTATTCGTCCGGGTACTGGGTGGACAGCCAGTGGAGGACGTCGCCGGGGACGAGGGCGAGGCGCAGGTCCCAGCCCGCGGCGCGGCTGTCGCCTCCGTCCTGGTAGAGCCAGCCGCGCTCGCCCAGTTCGGAGCAGATGGTGGATTCGAATTCGTATTCGAGGATTTGCGCGTGGCTCATGCGGGGACCTTCTTTCGTCCGGTGACGACGTCGGTGATGAGGGCGGCCCGGCGCTCGACGAGGAGGGCCTTGAGTTGGTCGATCGTGGCGAGCATGGCGTCGATCCGGCCGGTCACCTCGTCCAGGTGGTCGGCGATGCGCTGTTGTTCCTCCAACGACATATCAGGAATAGGAAGATTCTTAGCTTTATCGGATGATAGACCCGGAATCGTGGCGCCGTCTGCGAGAAGACCAATTAATCCACTGGAGTAGTGTCCCTTCACGCAGTAATTTAGAAATCGTCCATCATGGTGCTGATCTGGTCTCGCGCGGATCACATGATTCTGGAAGCCCCAGCCGGGCATATCCTGCGCAAGATGGACACTCCGCCCAAATCCAGCTCCACCCTCTACTACGAGGACATCGCCTTTTTTGAGATCATACTTTCGCTGCTCCTCGCGGGTCATCCACATCCGTTGATCGTCAAGCTCCAAACCGTGGGGCTGAATGGATGCGGCACGTACGTAGTTAACTAATGTTTCGTGATCGCTCTTTCGCACTCCTTGGAATGTCTTTCCCAGAGAAATGTCCGCGCAGAACTTTAATCTCGTCACCCCTCTTGATCGCGCAATAGTTTCCCACTCAACCACGGAAGCTCTGCGCAAATTGAGCGATTCATCCAAGGCTTCGAGTTTGGCGAGCATCGCGTCAATCTCGCCGATTTCACAATCAAGATAATCAGCAATCTCATGCTGCGTTCTCTCGTCATACCTGTTGACACCATACTGACGAAGACTCATCCATTCGATGCGCGGCATCTTAACCCCCTTGGAAGCAGCAACTGCATATCGGATAAAATTACGGCTTCCAACAATGTAGGCAAGGTAGCGCGAATCAACTCCTTTTCGAGGACGATAAACATGTATGTCTCCCCCAGCAACACCTTCTCGATCGGCAAGCCAGTACTTAGCCAAGTAGGGGCGCAACTTGCCAAATAAGACATCACCCTTTTCAAATGTCGTCCCTTCAGCGGAGTATTGGGAAAGAGAACCCGAGACTAAAGTTCCAGTACCGGGAACAATATCCTCTAGCGAAACTTGGAAGTCATTCGTCACAGCTGTTTGAGTGACGAGATCAGCAACCGCCCAAAATGGAATTTTCATCAATCCTTCACCTCCTGGAACATCTGCGCTAGCTCGCCCATGATTCGCTGCACGTCCGCGTCGATCTCGGCCAGCGGGCGCGGCTCCTCGGGCACGTAGAAGATGCGGGTGAAGGGGATCTCGTTGCCGTCCTTCGCCTTGGACTCGTCCCACGTGGCGCCGGGAGCGAAGGGCAGAACCTCGGCGGCCATGTGCTCGTCCAGGTCCTGGCTCGCCGGCACGCGCTCCACAATCCGCCACCCGTCCGCCAGGACCCGAGCCCCCTTGCGGTCCACCGCCAGGGGCGCGTTCTCGTCCGGGACGGCCATCGCCTTCATGACGGCGTCGATGAGCCCCACCGGCGCCTTGATCCCCTCGGCCTTCGCGCCGGCCCGTATCCGCTCGGGCAGCTCGTTCCATACGGCCCCATCCAGGCCTCGTAGCACGCGAACCAGCGCCTCGCTGAAGTCGCGGCGAGAGCGCAACGCGTCCACGGCCTCCTCCGAAAAACGCGCCGCCAACCGCGCCTGCTTGAACACGGGCACGTCCCGGAACATGAAATCCTGCGGCGTCAGGATCCGCGAAATCTCCGAATCCTCGAAACGCTGGTAGGCGTGGACCACGGCCTCGCGGTTCGCCTCGCTCATCTCGCGCCGCTTATCGCCCATACCCTTGCGCATCGGCTCCCACAAGCCCGAGGCGTCAAGGAGCTGAATCTTGCCCCGACGCTTCAGCGGCTTATCGTTATCCAGGATCCACACGTACGTCGCGATACCCGTGCCATAGAACATCTGCGTCGGCAGCGCAATAATCGCGTCGATCAAATCCTCATCGAAGAGCCACTGGCGGATCGAATTCGGACCCGTATCCGAGTTAAACAGCGGCGACGCGTTCGACACCACGGCCGCGCGGCCACCCGACGGGCTCAACTTCGACGCGCAATGACACAGGAACAACATCTGCCCATCCGACTTGCTCGGCAGCCCGTGACTGAAACGAGACTCCGGTACCTGCGCCTGCTCCCTCACCGACGCCTGCTCCACCTCCCAGTCCCCGCCAAACGGCGGATTAGACAAGACGTAGTCGAACGTCTTATCCGCGTGCAGGTCCTCCAGGAGCGTATCCCCCTTCAGGATCGCATCAGGGCGCCCGCCCTGAATGAGCAGGTCGGCCTTACCCAGCGCGTAGGCGGAATCCATCATCTCCTGGCCATAAACCGTGACCTTCACGCCCGGGTTCAGCTCCCGCAGCGCCTCCTGGGCGACCAGCAGCATGCCGCCCGAACCCGCCGTCGGATCATAAATCGAACGCAGCACGTCCTGCCCCGCCAGCGACTCGGCGTCCGCGGCAAAGAGCACGTCAACCATCAGCTTGATCGCGTCACGCGGCGTGTAGAACGCGCCCGCGGCCTTCCCCTTCTTATCGAAGGCCCGGTACATGACGTCCTCGAAGATGTCGCCCATCGTCGAATCCTCAACGCTCGTCGACCCCAGCGACAGCGTCGAAAAGTGCTTGACCACCTCCAGCAGGCGATTCGCCGCACTGAGCTTGGCGACCAGCTTGGGGAACTCGAACGCTGTCCAAATGTCCGCGATGTTGTGCGAGAAACCGTTGACGTAGCTGAGCAGCGCCCTATCCACGTTGTCATCCACCGACGCGATACGCGCCAGGTTGAACGGCGAGGTGTTGAAGAAGCTCAAGCCGAAACGATTACTCACGGCAATGTCGATCAGGTACGACGGCATGTCACCCTGCGCGTTGACGAACTCGATGACGTCGTCCTTCGT
>NZ_CAUTSL010000052.1:0-16094 GCF_963540955.1 Actinomyces bouchesdurhonensis | reverse complement strand
TCCTCATCGCAGGAGGCCTAGACGCCTCCACCCACACTCAACTCTGAAGAGCCGGTAAAGTCACCATTTTAGTTGGTCGCGTTCGCCTCGTTCCTGTGAATACAGCATCGCGGGCCCGTGAGTGGCTGCCCAATGATCCGTCACGGTGGGGCTTGGGCAGGTTGTTTACCTCGGCGGTATCCACCGTGCCAGGCCACTGGCGCGCCACCGGCTGCGCGACGAGCGGCAGCGCGAGCGGCGGAGTATGACTCCCGCCGGGCGGGCTTTCCACGAATGTCGCATGCAATTCCACCGACACTGTGTCGTACCGCGCATCCATGTCGTTAGAATTGCAACGTTTGTGGAAGCTGTTGAAAGTTCACTCAGTCGAATTGCATGCGAAACTGCTCCGAGCGCGAGCTGCCTGCGTTCCTCGCCGCGCACGTGAGCCCGACACTTCGCGCGTGGGTCCGATGGCATGCGCGTGGGTCCGACACTTCGCACGTGGGTCCGATGGCATGCGCGTGGGCGGCGCCGCCCCGGACCGCGGCCTCACCGCCAGCAAACGGGGGGAATCGCACCATGAGAGGCCCACGGTCGGGCTCGCCCCACGTCGAGGGTGCCACCAGACGGGGGGAATTGCACCAATAGAGGCGCGACACGCCGGCGACACGCCGAAGGGAGGCTTCTAATGGTGCAAAACCCCCATCGACAGCCCGAAATACACCCAGGCGCAGAGGGCGGAGGGTCCGGAGAGCACGGGCGCGCTTCGAGACACTTGGCTAGCCACGGCACCCGCGGGCGGAGACCCGACAACCTCCAGACAAATTTCGCACGTAATTTCCCTCGGTCACTTTTCGAGACTACCCGAAAACGTTGCAATTCCAACGATGTGGATTCAACATTTGAAGTAAACGCATGGGAATTACGTGCGACATTGATGGGCAGGGGCAGGGACTGGCCGAGCTTTGAGACGACACGCCGGCGACACGCCGAGGGGAGGCTTCTAATGGTGCAAAACCCCCATCATTGCCCCTGGTGTCATGCTCCCTCACGGATCCAATGCTCCCCAACGGGTTGAACACTCCCGATCAGGTGCAATCCTCCCGATGGTGTCCATCCTGTCGCAGGCGCGGCGGCGCGAGCGCGCTAGTCCGATGACGCCCCCTCGACGATGCCAGGGGCCTAGCCCAGAACAACGCGTTGTGCCCCATAACGCGCGTCTTCAGTCAGGTACACCGCGTCAGGGCCCGTATGGCGGGCGATCGCACGGAGGGCCACCGAGGGGCTACTCCCCATCAAGCGGGAGATGCGGACTCTCGCGCCACACAAGACCGGACGCCTACAGGCTACTCCCCATCAAGCGGGAGATGCGCCTCTGGGACAAGCCCGCATCCACCCCTGCCATGATCGCCGCGCGAGCCTGGGCCCAAGCATCCGAGGACTCCCCACAACCTGGCTCCAAACAGCATCACCGCTACACGACGATGCTGGTAGCTCATGAGACCGTCGGCTTGAGACAGCGGTGCCCATTTTCCGGATGCCGCATCCAGTCCAGCCCACAACGTCCAGTTCAGCCGACATGCACCCGGTTGTCACCTACGCGGCACCCTAACCGTTCTGGTGTATTCGATGGGAGAGAGAAGTATCCGCAGAGCCCCTCATCGTGGCACCCCTCATCGCGGCACTCCCCACCGCGGCGAGGACGCCGCCCGCGCGGCCCGCCCCGGCCTCGTCGTCTCCTTCCGCTCTTAGCGCACCAGCGACCAGTCGACGCCTGACGCACCCTGCTCCTCGAGCATCCGGTTCGCGCGCGAGAACGGACGGGACCCGAAAAACCCGCGGCGCGCCGACAAAGGTGAGGGATGCGGCGAAGCGATGACAGGAGTCTCACCCAGGCGTGGCATCAGAGACTGCGCGTCCTTGCCCCACAGAATCGCCACCAGCGGGGCGGGCGACCCATCCGGTCGACGTCGAGCCACCAGCGCGTCAATTGCGCACTGCGTGACCTCCTCCCACCCGCGCCCACGATGCGACGCGGGCGCTCCCGGGCGCACCGTCAGCACCCTATTCAACAAGCAAACACCCTGCTCGCTCCACGCCGTCAGATCGCCCGAAGAAGGCGGCTGGCATCCGATGTCCTCGCACAGCTCGCGGAAAATATTGACCAGAGACCTGGGGATCTGTACACCGGGGCGCACCGAAAATGACAAACCCATCGCGTGACCCGGGGTCGGGTACGGGTCCTGTCCCACGATCAGTACCTTCACCGAATCGAAGGGGTAGGTGAATGCGCGCAGCACATCCGTCCCCGCCGGCAGGTAGCCGCGCCCCTCGTCCACCTCGGCGGCCAGCATCGCGCCCAACTCGTGGACGCGGTCCTCGACCGGCGCCAGAGCCGCAGCCCATCCCGGATCGATCAGCTCGGACAGGGCGCGCGGATTGTAATCACTCATGACACCAGCCTAATGCCGCATGCCACCACACACCTCACGCCGGCCTCGCCCCTCCCGCGCGCCACACGCGACCGCACGCTGCTTTTCCGATAGTCTGAACGCGTGAGCTCTCAGTACCCCAGGGATGAATTTGATCGCGCCGGCGAGGAAATGCCAGTTGGCATGCATCGCCCCAAACCGTCTAAATGGAAGAACGTGTGGCCTTTCCTGGCCATCCTCGTGATCGTTCCCGCGCTCGGATGGGCTGCGGCGACCGCTCTGTCACGCCAACAAACCGTGACTGTCACCCCCACACCCGCCCCCGTGTCGACGATCACAGCTGCAACGCCGGAACAGAGCCCGGCGCCTACTACAGCCGCACCGTCGAACGAGGCAAGTGACCCCACGCCCTCGCCTAGTCCCTCTACGACGCCGGCCTCCTCCGTTCCTGACCACGGCGCCGTGATTCAGGTCCTCAACGGAACCGGCACCCAGGGGTATGCCAGTGCGCAGGCCGGCATCCTTAACCAGGCGGGCTATGCCGGGACTTCGGCGGCCAACGCTGACGGATGGGCTACCCAAACTTCGACCGTTTACTACGAGGATCCCAGCATGGAAGGCACCGCGAAGGATATTGCCTCCACGCTCGGAATTGATAATGTTCGCCAGGAAAGCGGCCTGGGGAATCCCGACATTGTCGTCGTCCTGCGCTGAATTGAGAGTTCTCAGCATTTGGGGACGCGGGTGTTACGCCCTGAGCGCATCGACCGCAAGGAAGCTCACCTCGCCTTGCACTCGATGCTGGCGAGTGCCAAAATCATTCTTAGCACTCCGACATAGAGAGTGATAAAACCATCGGTTCGATGAGGCCGCACCAAGCGCGGTCGTCCGTCGCGGGCATCGGACCCGATCCGCACCGCGGAAGGATGCATTTTCAATGAGCAAGATCATCAAGTTTGATGAGGATGCCCGTCGTGGCATGGAGAACGGCCTCAACCTGCTGGCCGACACCGTCAAGGTGACGCTTGGCCCCAAGGGCCGCAACGTCGTGCTCGACAAGAAGTGGGGCGCCCCCACGATCACCAAGGATGGCGTCTCCGTCGCCAAGGAAATCGACCTCGACGATCCCTTTGAGCGCATCGGCGCCGAGCTGGTCAAGGAAGTCGCCAAGAAGACTGACGACGTCGCTGGTGATGGCACCACGACCGCGACCGTCCTGGCCCAGGCACTGGTCCACGAGGGCCTGCGCAACGTCGCCGCCGGCTCTAACCCGATCGCTCTGAAGCGCGGCATCGACCAGGCCGTCGAGGCTATCGTCGCCCAACTGCACGCCGACGCAAAGCCCGTTGAAACTACCGAGCAGATCGCTGCCACAGCCTCCATCTCCGCCAACGATCCCGCCATCGGCAAGCTCATCGCCGAGGCCTTCGACAAGGTTGGCGCCGAGGGCGTCGTCACCGTTGAGGAGACCAACTCCTTCGACACCACCCTGGAGACCACCGAGGGTATGCGCTTCGACAAGGGCTACCTGTCGGCCTACTTCGTGACTGACCAGGAGCGCCAGGAAGCCGTCCTCGAGGATGCTTACGTCCTGCTGATGGACTCCAAGATCTCCAACGTGAAGGACATCGTCCCGGTCCTGGAAAAGGTCATGCAGACCGGCAAGCCCCTGGCGATTATCGCCGAGGACATTGAGGGCGAAGCCCTGGCTACGCTCGTTGTTAACAAGATTCGCGGCACCTTCAAGTCTGTGGCTGTCAAGGCCCCTGGCTTCGGTGAGCGCCGCAAGGCGATGCTGCAGGACATGGCCATCCTGACGGGTGGCCAGGTCATCTCCGAGACGGTGGGTCTGTCCCTCGAAAACGCGGACCTGGAGCTGTTGGGCCGCGCCCGCAAGATTGTTGTCTCCAAGGATGAGACCACCATCGTTGAGGGAGCTGGCGACAAGGATATGCTGGCTGCGCGCGTGCGCCAGATCCGTCAGGAGATCGAGAACACCGACTCTGACTACGACCGTGAGAAGCTGCAGGAACGCCTCGCGAAGCTGGCCGGCGGCGTTGCCGTCATCAAGTCCGGTGCGGCCACCGAGGTTGAGCTCAAGGAACGCAAGCACCGCATTGAGGATGCTGTTCGTAACGCTCGTGCGGCTTCCGAAGAGGGCTTGGTCGCTGGCGGCGGTGTCGCCCTGATCCAGGCTGCCGCCGTGGCGCTGCCCGCGCTTGATCACCTTGACGGTGACGAGGCGACCGGCGTGAACATTGTTCGCTTGGCTGTTTCTGCTCCCCTTAAGCAGATCGCTGAGAACGCGGGCGTTGAGGGCGGCGTGGTTGCCGACCGTGTCGCGAACATGGACCCGGGCTTTGGCTTGAACGCTGCAACCGGCGAGTACACGGACCTGATGGCCGCTGGCATCTCTGACCCGGTCAAGGTCACCCGTTCGGCGCTGCAGAACGCCGCGTCGATCGCGGGAATGTTCCTCACTACCGAGGCCGTTGTCGCCGACAAGCCCGAGCCGCCGGCTGCCGGTGGCGACGAGGCTGGCGCTGGCATGGGCGGCATGTACTGAGCCACTCAGTTTCGCGCTGATCCGTAGGGGGCGGGACTCGTTAGGGTCTCGCCCCCGGCGTGTATTTTCAGCGTGTACCTAGGCGTTTGCGAAAAGCGATGTGGAGTGCGCTTCTGCTTCCGTGTAAGTTGAGGCAGCGGCTTGCAGCTGCGTGGAAATCGAGTCGAGGGCATCGTGCGTCTGTGCTTGGACGCTCTGCCATTGCGTGATGGTCGCTTGAAAGTTTGCTTGGGCGCCGCCGCTCCAGGAGTCCTGGAGCGCGAGCAACTGCGCCATGAGGGTGTCGACTTCGGTGCGGATCGTTGATGCGGTCATGCATGCCTGTGCGGAGGCGGCAGATACTTGCTCGGCGTCAACGGCGTATGCGGTCATGATGTCACTCCTTTGTGGGACCCCGGGTGGGTCCGTCGCTGATGACACTACGCGCGTGCGGGCGCGTGATCGAGGCAGAATCAACGTCCTGTGGATAACTGTCTGCGACGAACAGCGCCTGTGGATAGCTCTCGGGTTGGGGTGTGTTGTCCGTTGTCGGAGGCGAGGTGGGGTCGGGCTTCGAGACGACGCGCCGAACGAAGCTCGCTGCGCGGACGGGTGGGTTGGCGCCAATGGGTGCTCAAAGCGGCGCGGCCTCAGCGCAGGGTACAGCGGCCTCGTCAGTCGGTGTTGGGCAGATCCAGCGACTCGACAGCAGACTCGAGAGAGGAGGTTGCTTCCGCTTCCTCGTCCGCGTCACGGGGTTCTTCAATCTTGCGCGGTAGGATGCCGGTTGTGGTGACTTCGTCGTCTGCGCTGTGGACGGGGGCGCGCTTCTTGATGGAGCGGCGCTTGATGATCAGCGTGCCGGTCGTTGTCGTGGAGTCTTCAACGATTTCGTCGCTGTCGTCGGGGTCGTCGGGGTCGTCGGAGTCATTATCGGCTTCGCGCAGCTTGGCTTTCTCTCGTTCGAGGCGCGTTAGCTCGTGTTCGAGGTTTGCTCGTGCGGGGTCTTCCCACGCGGAGCCTAGCGGCGACTGGTAGATCGTTTCGTAGCTGAGTAGCTTTTTGAGCAGGGCGATGCGTGCCTTGATGAATTGCAGGTCGTCGAGTTCACTGAGTTCGGCGCGCAGGGCGCAGCGGATCTTTTTGTATTCTTGCGGGCTGACGGACAAGCCTGCCAGGTCTGCGTCGACGAGGACCTGTGCGTCAAAATCGGTGCGTGGGGCGCGGTGGCGCGTGACGAAGGCGATGAGTTCGTCGATACGCACGACGACTTCGTCGGGGACGCCGAGGTTGGTGAGGCGATTGTGTGCGTGGTCGATGCAGCGGGTGGCGGCGAAGTTTGCTTGGAAGCCGCCGAGCTTAATTTCGAGGGCTTTGTTGAGGAAGGCGCCGTAATACCAGGCTGCGACCCGTAAGATGTCAGGATCGTGCGCGGACGAAGCGATTTCGTCGATGTGGGTGAGCGTGTTCATGAGTCGACGCAGGTTGTGCAACTGACGCTCAGGGGCGTTCCATCGCTGTATGAGGTCTGCGCCCTCATGTTCAAGTTCTGCATCGGTCGCGGTCGCGCCGATCTGCTGCATGGCGTCGACGAACGACGTCAGCAGCCACTGAGGTGCTTGTGCACCCATGGGCCACTCTCCTTGTTGAGGAATATCCAGCCATGCTAGTGCGCTTTTGTGCTCAGGTCATGTTCGGCGGTGAAAAATTGGGGGGATTCAGAAGGGTTTATCGTGAACTGTGTAGTGAGAAAAGCCGATGAAGAAGCGAAAAAGTCGCGGGTGTTAGTCTGTGCGTTATGTCCTTCACGCTGTCGGCAGTTCGATGCGGACGGTGAGGCCCCCGCCCTTTGTTTTTGTCAGTGATACGTTTCCGCGATGGGCTGCGAGGATGCCGGAGACGATAGCGAGTCCGAGGCCGGAACCGCCGGACTTGCGGTTGCGGGAGGAATCGGCGCGGTAGAAGCGCTCGAAGACGCGACCGCGGTCGGTTTCGTCGATGCCGGGTCCGTGGTCGCGTAGTTCGACGATTGCGGTGTCTGCGCTGCGTCCGAGAGCGATTTCGACGGGGGAACCCTGGGGTGTATAGCGCACGATGTTGCCGATGAGGTTCGTGAAGACCTGGGAGATACGGTCTCGGTCGCCGGGTACGACGAGGGTCATGGGGGGTGTGCGTCCGTTGGTGCCGATGAGCCCGACGGTGCGCGTGGGGTCGAGTGCTTGCAGGTCGAAGATGGCGTTGTCGGCGAGTTTGACCAGGTCTATGTCGGTGATGTCGAGTGGGCGGCCTTCGTCGAGGCGGGCGAGGGTCAGGAGGTCTTCGACGAGGTTCGCCATGCGGGAGGACTCTGAGCTGATACGCCCCATGACCTCGTCGATTCGTTCGTCTGGTACGCCGCCCATCGCGTAGAGTTCGCAGTATCCGGAGATCGCTGCCAGGGGGGTTCGCAGTTCGTGGGAGGCGTCGGAGACGAAGCGTTTGATTTTTCTTTCCGAGGCTTGGCGTGCTTCGAAGGATTGCTCGACCTGGGTGAGCATGGAGTTGAGTGAGAGGGAGAGGGAACCGACTTCGGTGGTGGGCGGGTGCGGGGTGACGCGCTTGGTGAGGTCTCCGGCAGCGATTTTTCCGGCGGTGGATTCGATGGAGCGCAGGGGCAGGAGGGCGCGACGCACGAGGACGCGGCCTGCCCATCCGCCGATGAGGACGATGATTGAGCCGGCGACGGTGAAGTAGGAGGCCGTGGTGCGCAGGGTGTGCTGGACGTCGGACAGGGGCAGGGCGATCGTCATGTACCCGGAGAAGACGCCGGAGTCCTGGTCGTAGACGGGGACGACGAGCGCGCGCCATCCGAGGCCCATCTTCGAGGAGGAAACGGTGATGGGCAGCGTTCGGAAGGAGGAGATGGGGGCGGAGGAGGTGTCGACGAGGTCGGGCAGGTTGGGTTTGCCCGAGGCCTTGAGGGTGTCCTCGGAGTAGAAGTAGCGGTCGTTTCCGCTGGTGTCACGGATCTGAATGTAATAGAGGGTGGGGATGGCGCCCTGGCCGTCGGCGGAGAAGGTTGCGGTGGAGGCGGAGATCTGGAGGGTGTGCGCGGTGGCGATCAGCTGGTCGTCGATCTGCGAGGTCAGGTGGCGTTGGAGGAGGCCGATCATGACCGTGCCGGACAGTGAGAGGCCGACGGCGAGCAGGAGGGTGATGAGCGTGACGAGCTGTGAAGACAGGGGTTTGGCGTCCCACCAGGCCTCGACGCGTTGAGCCAGGCTGGGGTGCACGTTACTCCTCGGCGCGCAGGATGTAGCCCACGCCTCGCTTGGTGTGGATGAGTTCCCCGGACGCGCCCTCGACTGCGAGCTTGCGGCGCAGGTAGGAGATGTAGGACTCGACGATGGCGACCTCGCCGTCCCAGTCGTATTCCCACACGTGGTCGAGGATCTGCATCTTGGAGACCACACGCCCGGCGTTGATGACGAGGTAGCGCAGGAGCTTGAACTCGGTGGGGGACAGGTCGATAGGGACGCCTGCGCGCGTGACTTCGTGCGCGTCTTCGTCGATGACCAGGTCTCCGACGCGTAGGAAGGCGTCGTCCTCCTCGGCGCCCATCGTGCGGCGAAGGATGGCGCGGATGCGTGCGACGACCTCTTCGAGGCCGAAGGGTTTGGTGACGTAGTCGTCGCCGCCGACGGTCAGGCCTTGGATCTTGTCGCGCATGTCGTCGCGCGCGGTGAGGAAGAGGACGGGGGTGGTGATGCCGGCGTCGCGCAGGCGGCGCGTGACGGTGAAGCCGTCCATGTCGGGGAGCATGACGTCGAGGACGATCAGGTCGGGGCGCGAGGCTTGGGCTTCGTGGAATGCGCCGCTTCCGTCCTCGGCGGTGACGACGTCGAAGCCGGCGAAGCGCAGGGAGGAGGCGAGGAGGTCGCGGATGTTGGGTTCGTCGTCGACGACGAGCAGTTTTGCCTCTGTTCCGGTGGTGCTCATGGTGTCAGTGTCGCCCATGAGTCTGAATGTTTCCTGGGAGGTGGGTGTGAGTCGTGCGGCGATGTCGGCGTCTGTCTCTCGCGTGAATCGGCCCCCTGTGCGGTGCGTCAGGGGCCCATCCAGCGGTGGCGAAGCGTCGCCTCGGTGCGCGCGGAGCTGGTCCCTGGCCCGGTCTCGTCGATGGCCGAGCACGTCGAGGCGGGCCGTTCCCTGGAGCTGTGGGCTAACCTTTCCGAGGCCTCGAAGGTTCGCCGCGAGGCTGAGGCCCCCGAACGCTGGCTCTCGCGCGTCACCGAGGTCGTCGAGGCGACCTCGCGCGAGACGGCGCGCGGCGAGTAAGGCGCAGATCGGCGACAATGACACCATGAGCACCCCCGGACGCCTCGGTATCGGCATCATTGGTATGGGCCACGTCGGCCCCGTCATCGGTTCCGCCCTGCGCGCCGTCGGGCACCAGATCGTCGCCGTGTCCGCCTCGTCGGAGGCCTCGCGCGAACGGGCCGACGCGATGCTGCCCGGGGTGCCCATGGCGTCCCCCGAGGAGGTCGCCCGACGCTCCGAGGTCGTCATCCTGGCCGTGCCCGACGACCAGATCGGCCCCCTCGCCTCCGGCCTCGCCGACCTCGGCGCCTGGCAGAGTGGCCACATCGTCATCCACCTGTCGGGCGCCTCGGGCGTCGGGCTGCTGGCGCCGGCCTCGACCGCCGGAGCGATCCCTCTGGCAATCCACCCGGCGATGACCTTCACGGGGACCAGCGTCGACGTGGCCCGCCTCGTGGGCACCCCCTTCGCGGTGACGGCGGCGGCGCCCTTCCTGCCGATCGCCCAGGCCCTCGTCGTCGAAATGGGCGGCGAACCCGTCGTCGTCGCCGAGGAGGACCGCCCCCTGTACCACGCGGGCCTCGCCCACGGCGCCAACTTCATCGCCGGCATCACCGTCCAGACGACGCGCATCCTCGCCGCGGCCGGCATCGAGAACCCCGCCCTGTACGTGCGCCCCCTCCTCGAGGCCGCCCTCGACCGGGCTCTCACCGAGGGCGTCGCGGGCATCTCCGGACCCGCCGCCCGCGGGGACGCGGGCACCATCGCGGCCCACGCCCGCTGCCTCGGCTCGCGCGAGGAACTCGCGGGGGAGCGCGACACCTACGCGGACATGACACGCGCCCTGACCCGCCTGCTGCGCGATGCGCGTCTCCTCGACGAGCGAGCCGCGACCGCCGTCGAGGCGGCCCTCCTCGACCCCGGCGCCTGACCCCAGGCATCCACCGGCCCCCTGCGGGCGCGATCCCGCCGACCGCGCCCACGCCTCGTCCCCCACAGAGCGAGGCGTGAGGATAGCGACTCTATTTCGCCCAGGGCATGCGACATTTGCAAGAATGGAAACATGACCAACCGTCCCATCCTGACCCACACGCGCGCCCAGCTGGCCGAGGCGCTGACCAAGCTGCCCGGCACGAAGGCGCTCGTCATGACCATGGGCGCCCTGCACAATGGGCACCTGCAGCTCGTGCGCGAGGCCCGCGAACTGGCTGATCACGTCATCGTTACAATCTTCGTCAACCCCACGCAATTCGCGCCCGGCGAAGACTACGACGCCTACCCGCGCACCCTGGACGCGGACATGGACGCCCTCGAGGCGGTCGGCGCGGACCTCGTGTGGGCGCCCGCGCCCCAGGACGTGTACCCCACACCCGCGACCGTCACCATCGACCCGGGTCCCATCGCGCGCGTCCTCGAGGGCAAAACGCGCCCCACGCACTTCGCGGGCGTCGCCCTCGTGTGCTCCAAAGTCGTGAACCTCGTGCGCCCCGACGTCGCCCTGTACGGCCAGAAGGACGCCCAGCAGCTGGCCGTCCTGCGCACCGTCTTCACCCAGCTCGACATCCCCGTGCGCGTCCACGCCGTCCCGATCGTGCGCGCCGAGGACGGCGTCGCCCTGTCCAGCCGCAACCAGTACCTCAGTGACGAGGAACGCATCCGCGCCCGTGCGCTCTCGCGCGCCCTTCGCCGCGGTGCCGACGTCGCCGAGGCCGGGGCCGCTCCCGCGGACATCGTGGCGCAGTGCCGCGCGGTCATCGACGCTGAGGGCGGCATCGACCTGGACTACATTGCGCTCGTGGACGCGGGGACCTTCGAGATCCTCGCGGGCACCGAGTCCGTGCCCGTCGGCGAGGGCGCAGCCGCGCCCACCATGTTGTCCGACGGCTCGCGCGAAGGGCGCCTCCTCATCGCCGCCAAGGTGGGCACGACCCGCCTCATCGACAACATGGAGGTGCCGCTGCGCGGCGCCTCCACACCCGTCGGCCGTCTCGCCGAGCGCGCGGGGGAGCTCGCATGATGGAAATGACGCGCGAGATGGCGATCGGCAAGATCCACCGCGCCGTCGTCACCGGCGCCGACCTGCACTACGTCGGCTCGATCACCGTGGACGAGGACCTGCTGGACGCCGCGAACATCGTGCCCGGCCAGAAGGTCGACATCGTCGACGTCAACAACGGCGAGCGCCTCTCGACCTACACGATCGCCGGCGAGCGCGGCAGCGGCACAATCCAGCTCAACGGCGCCGCCGCCCACAAGGTGAGTGTCGGCGACCTCGTCATTATCATGGCCTACGCCCAGGTGCCCGAATCCCTCGTGCGCACCATGAAGCCGTCCGTCGTCTTCGTCGACGGCTCCAACCGGATCGTCAGCGCCGGAAACCACGCGGGCACGGTTCCCGAGGACTCGCAGCGCGCCCGAGAGCTGGGCCTGAAGAGCTCCGGCGTCTGACCAACGCTTGACAGCACGGGCAAGCGCCCACTGGTGACAGTGGGCGCTTCGCGTATCTCGGGCCCTTTCATGCGCGCGTTAACCCCAGTGGAGGCAGTGTGGGTGCCCTGCCTCCGTTGCCACCAGTGGGGCCCAGCTGCCGTGAAGAGGTGACGCTCACGCCGAGGCAGGCACAACATGCGCAACTTTACGTCCGAAACGCGCGCTAAAATGAAGCCAAAACATGCGCTAATGTCCGTCCAAAACATGCGCTAAAATGCGGCCAAAACATGCGCTACAACAGCTTCATGTGTTACTTTTTGCTTGAAAGAGAGGGAAAATGTACCGGTCGCGTATTCTTGATCGCAGCGTCGAATCTGCATTGCGAACCTCGGGTGGTGTGCTGATCGATGGTGTCCGTGCGTCCGGCAAGACGCAGACGGGGCGCCACCACGCCGCATCGGTCGTGATCCTCGATGATGGTTCGCCTAGTGTTGCAGCTGCTCTCCAGGTGGATCCGCGCTTGTTGCTCGAGGGCGAGACTCCGCGCCTCGTTGATGAGTGGCAGCTGGCGCCCGAGCTGTGGAATACGGCCAGGCATGAGATCGATCGGCGTGGCATGAAGGGCCAGTTCATCTTCACCGGGTCATCGGTTCCCGCTCAGGATGCGATGCGACACTCCGGTGCACACAGATTCGTACGTCTGCGGATGCGCCCTATGACTCTCGAAGAACGTGGGCTAGGAGTTGGAACCGTCTCGCTCGGGGGCCTCTTTGACGGTGATCTGCCCACCCCTGCTCTCACCTCGCCGATGGATGTTCCCACAATGCTCTCTGCCCTCGTGCATGGAGGGTGGCCCGCAGACCTTGATTTGGCAGAGAAGGACGCCCAGCGTAATCTGCGCGCCTACCTTGAGGATGTTGCTGTCAGTGACATTGCGCGCCTGGATGATGAACCTCGCCGTAACCCACGAACAGTGACAGCTTTGCTGCGCTCGCTGGCGCGCAACCTGTCGTCCGAGCTGAAGCTGACAACGATCGCGGCGGATATGCGAGGCGTGGGTGATATTCAGCCGCGTACCGTTAGCGGGTACATCGGTTCGTTGGAACGTATCTTCCTCGTCGAGGAACAAGACGCGTGGTCTCCACAGATACGCTCGAAGACTGCTATTCGCTCCGCCTCTAAGGTTCACTTTGTTGATCCGGCGCTGGCTGCTGCGGCCTTGGGAGCATCCTCGCGTAAGCTGCTCGCGGACTTGAACACGGCGGGACTCTGGTTCGAATCGATGGTCGTCCAGCACCTGCGCACCTACATGCAGGAGCTTGGGGGGCAGGTCATGCACTACCGAGATAAGGCGGGACGAGAGGTCGATGTGATTGTCGAGCTCCCTGATGGTCGATGGGGAGCGATTGAGGTCAAGCTCGGGCAACCCGCGATACCTGCTGGAGCCAAGAGTCTGATGCGATTCCTTGAGGTGGTTGACGATGAGCGTATGGGAGTGCCTTCCTTCGCTGCTGTCGTGACGGCAGATGGTCCAACGATGACGCTCGAGGGCGGGGTTACCACGTTCTCACTGGCCGCTCTCACCGCCTCATGAACGAACGTCGGGGAGTCCCACTGACAGCGCGAGAAGGAAACGGGCCGAACGCTTCGTGAGCAGCCCAACCGGGCCCCTGCCTCGTCGCGAGGCTAAATCCCGGTACGATAGGCGCATGACCGATTGTTCTACACCCACGCCCTCCCCCGCAGACGACACCCCCGAGCAGGTCAAGGTTCGCGCGGCCAAGCGCGCGCGCCTCATGGAGGCCGGCATCCCCGCCTACCCAGTGCGCCTGCCGATCACGACGACGATTAAGAAGGTGCGCGAGAAGTACGCCCACCTCGAGGTCGGCGAAGAGACCGAGGACTACGTGGGCCTGGCGGGCCGCGTCATTCTCGCGCGCAACGGCGGCAAGCTCTGCTTCGCGACCCTCATGGACGGTGAGGGCAACAGGATTCAGGTCATGCTCTCCGCGGCGTCCGTCGGTGCCGATTCGTTGGCCGCCTACAAGAACGACGTCGACCTGGGTGATCACCTCTTCGTCCACGGTCGCGTGATCTCCTCGCGCCGCGGCGAACTCTCGATCTTCGCGACCCCCGCCGAGGTCACCTCCGAGGCGCAGGCCGCCTACGACGCCGCTCCCACGGCGCTGCCCGCCCCCGATGCTTCCTGGGCCATCGCCTCCAAGGCGCTGCGTCCCCTACCTAAAACCTGGACGACCGAGGCTGGCGAAGAGATTACGCTGTCCGAAGATCAGCGTATTCGCCGCCGTGAGCTCGACCTGATCACGCGCCCGGCCGCGCGCGACATGGTCCGCATTCGCGCGGCCGTCAACCGCTCGCTTCGTGAAAACTTCTTCCGTCGCGACTACATCGAGCTGGAAACGCCGATGCTGCAGGCGATTCACGGCGGCGCAGCGGCGCGTCCCTTCGTCACGCACATGAATGCGCTCGACATGGACCTCTACCTGCGTATTGCGACGGAAATCTACCTGAAGCGTGCTGTCGTTGGCGGCGTTGATCGTGTCTTCGAAATCAACCGCAACTTCCGAAACGAGGGAATGGATTCCTCGCATAGCCCTGAGTTCACGGCCTTGGAGGCCTACGAGGCTTACTCGGACTACAACGGTATGGCGGACCTGACGCGCGATCTCATCCAGCAGGCTGCGCGTGACGCCTTCGACCTGTCTGAGGGTGAGGAGGTTGTGCGCCTGGCGGACGGCACCGAGTACGACCTGTCAGGTGAGTGGGACCGCATTGACCTGTATGGCTCGACGTCGGAGGCCCTGGGCGAGGAGGTCACGGTGGAGACGCCGCGCGAGACCCTCGTCAAGTACGCCGAGCGCATCGGCTTGGAGGTCGACGACTACGCCGTGTCCGGCAAGATCGTCGAAGACATCTTCGAGGAGCTCGTCGCCTCCAAGCTGTGGGCGCCGACCTTCGTCTATGACTTCCCGGAGGACACCTCTCCGCTGACCCGCTACCACCGCTCGCGCCCCGGCCTGACGGAAAAGTGGGACCTGTACGTGCGCGGCTTCGAGACGGGCACCGCCTACTCCGAGCTGGCCGACCCCGTCGTTCAGCGTGAGCGTTTCGAGGCGCAGGCCCTCGCGGCCGCCAACGGCGACCCTGAGGCCATGGTCCTCGACGAGGACTTCCTCGTCGCTATGGAGCAGGGCTTCCCGCCGTGCGGCGGCATGGGCATGGGTATCGACCGCCTGCTGATGGTCCTGACCGGCCAGGGTATCCGCGAGACGATTCCGTTCCCGCTGGTCAAGCGCCTGGGCTGAGCCGATCGACAATGTGGCTCCGGCCTCGTTCGTTCAGCGGACGAGGCCGGGGCTTAGTTGCGTGGGGTGGCCGGGGTCAGGGGCGTGTGCGCTTTTTGAGGGCGCGCGTGTGGACGAGGTCGAGGAGTTCGTGTGCGGCGCCGTCGTCGAGGACGAGGTCGGTGGCGACTCCGGCGCGTAGGGCGCCGAGGAGTGGCAGGGCTTTGGAGGCGCCGGAGACGACGCATAGGCGTCGCGGGATCCTCTTCAGGGTGGAGGGGCAGGGACCCGAAGCCCGCTCGTTGAGGTGCATGTTCGTCGAGCCGTCTTCGCGGATGAGGACGGTGCACACGTCGCCGACGACGCCGTCGTTTTGTGCGGAGGCGATCTCGTCGGGTTCGAGGAATCCGCCCGAGTAGACGTGGGAGGGCAGGCGTGCGGACATGGATCCGACGCCGAAGAGGGCGACGTCGGCGTTGTCGATCGTGTTGAGGACGGATTGGACGGAGCGTTCGCGCCAGAGGGCTTCTTTGGTGTCGGCGTAGTCGAAGAAGGCGGGCACGGGGAAGTTGACGATGCGCCCGCCGATGGCCTTGGCCGCGCAGGACATGATGGCCTCCGCGTAGGGCATGCCGGACTCGGTGGCGGTCGCGGCACCGTTGAGCTGGACGACCGTCGAACCGGCGAAGGTGACGTGGGGCATGGCGCGGGTGACCTCGGCGGTTGTGTTGCCCCACGCGATGCCGAGGGTGACTCCGGGGAAGAGCATGTCGACGAGGTGCTCGGCGGCAACCAGGGCGACGTTGTGGAGCCTATTGACCTCGGTGTGGACGTCGTGGACGGGCACGACGGATACCTGGACTCCGAAGAGGTCTGCGATTTGCCCGGCAAGGGTTCCTTTGGTGCCCGGGGATGCGGACACGGAGATGCGCACGAGCCCGACCTCGCGGGCGTGTGCGAGCAGTCGGGATACGGATGAGCGCGATATTTGCAGGTGGCGAGCGATTGTTTCCATCGTCTGACCCTGCAGGTAGTACATTGAGGCTGCCTCATGCGCCTGTTCGTCACGTATTGTCACGTTTTCTAGTGTGCCATGCACAA
>NZ_CAUTSL010000051.1:0-16152 GCF_963540955.1 Actinomyces bouchesdurhonensis | reverse complement strand
AGTACACCACGTGGACCCGCGACAATATGACCCCCAACGGCGTGGTCCCCTGGGCCAGCGAGCATGACACGCTCCAAGCGTTCATCCCACCGGGACAGCCATGGCATAACGGATTCGTGGAGTCCTTACACAACCGCATGCGTGATGAACTCCTCGAGGACAACATGTTCGAGGACCTCAACCACGCGCGCGCCCTGATCGGTGCCTGGTCCCAGCGCTACAATGAAGAGCACCCCCACAGCGCGCTAGGCTGGCTCTCACCCAACCAATACGCACGCCAATGGGCGCAACACCACTAATAACAACCAACAACCCTCAAAACACCCGGTCCACAAAACCAGACCAGGCCAGGATCAGCTAGACCCAGCTAATCTTGACACCCCAGCAACCGGTAGCGTTCATCAACCACTTCGTGAGAAGAAAATCAATAAGATCACCAGGGCGACGACCGACATGGTGACGATCCTGCGTCTCATGTACATGGGAATTTCGGGGGACAGATTCGCTTTCCGCAGGGTGGACGTGGTCTTCACACCGCGCACCCGGGCGACGTAGACTGCCGATCGTTAAGGCTCATCGCGCAAGGCACTCTCGCCGCCTACGACTCCCACTGATCTGACTCCACAGACCACCCAGACGCGGGTAGGCGAAACGATCGCGCGGGCCCGTCAGAGCGGCTCATACAGACGCGACAAATGACAGCATCAAGGCCACCCCTCGCCGAGTGGCTCAACGGGAAGTAGGTTGACGCATGTGGACCGGATTTGGCGGCATCATTTTTGGCTGCCTGTTGATTCATGCGTGGTGGCTCGAGACATACACAGACTCGCCGCTTGCCAGATCGTGGCGGAGGATGTCTGCGGCAATGTCCCCCACGCGCAGCGCTCAAGCAATACTGCGCCCCTGCGTCGGCCTCATGTTCGTCGGTGCCGGATTTGGGATGCTCCTACAGAAGATCGGAGCTCCCACATTCCTCTGGTACTCGTTCGGGGCTGCTGGTCTGCTCGCCCTTGTTATTGGTGTCGTGTATTTGTTGCCGTTTCCTCTGCCTCGTTTTGCTGATCCGTATTATCAGTACTTGAAGCGTCACGGTTTGCTCGATGCGACGGGGCGCCCGCTGCCAGACGAGGTCATTAATCGCATTCTCGCAGAACGCGGCGGAGACACATTCTGATAACTGTTCTGTCAGGCTCCCGCATTCCTGCGCAAGGCCGACGTCACCAAACCACAACGGGCCGCCGCGCTCAGGTGGAGGCCCGTCAGGCGGCCGCCACGTCGAGTGTCTTGGCGACGCCCGCCAGGACAGCGCCCACGATGACCAGGGCGACGCCGATGATGGTCCAGCGCAGCTCCTTGCGCGAGCGCGTCTCGTGGAGCCAGAGGATTCCCAGCGGCGTCGAGATCAGGATTCCCAGCTGGGAGAGCGTGAAGCCGGTGCCCGCCCCCAGGTTGTTGGAGTTGAGCTGAAGGAGCAGGATCGCGGTGCCCCACAGGACGCCGTTGAAGGTCGAGGGGAGCATACGGCGGTGGCGCAGCGAATCCTCAGGGTCGACGCCGCCGCGCCCCTGGATCGCGAAGAAGATCGCGCAGTACACGGTGTAGCCGATCGCCTGAGGCAGCAGGAACTCGGCGGGCTGGATGTCGAACCACTTGATGATGAGCGGGAAAGCGACGAGGCCCAGCGTGGAGGTCGTCAGCAGGAAAGCGCCGCGCTTCCAATCCAGCGACGCCGCGTCAGAGCCCGACTCGGAGCGCGACAGAAACCAGATGCCGACAATCAGGACGATGATCGCGGCGATGCCGTAGGGCAGCGCCCCGCCGTGGAGCCACTCGCCGAAAATCGCGATGCCCGCCAGGGACATGAGGACCAGCTGACCGCCGGTGGACAGTGGCATCGTGCGGCTCATACCCAGGACCGAGTAGGAGCGCAGCTGGTCGCACACGCCGACGCCGAGGAGCAGGCCGGTCAGGAAGGAGACGCCCAGGTTCAGGGGCGTCCACGCGGGATGCAGGAACGGAGTGGCGACGGCGGCCATGAGCAGGCCGCCGAGGACGGCGCCCATGACTCGCTGGCGGTCCGAGCCGCCGGTCTTGCCCATGAGCGTCGTGGCGACGCCAAAGAAGACAGAGGGCAGGATGCCGATAAGGATCGTGGACAGGGTCATGTGCGCACCTCCTGGGGTGGTCGCGGCCCCGATTGACGAGGCCGGAGCTTGCTTGTGTTGTTGAGCGCGGCGGGCTGGCCGCCAGCTCTTCCACGCTAGTCGAAACCTGCCCCACCTGTGCACAGCCAATCACGGTTTTGGCTACTGTTTCACAGGCTCACCGTCAATCCGTTCACCGGATCAGCTCTCATCAATGGTGCAGCACACTCAGGTGTGGGTGACCGCTGCCCAGCCACACAATGCGACCCGGGCCTCGTCCCTGGATGAGGAACGAGGCCCGGGAACGTTCACGGGGCTTCAGCCTGGCGTCAGGCTATAGGGCGAACAAAATGCGGAAGAGACGCGCACAGCCCTTGTAAGAAAACCGCCTAGACTACTTATTGGGAGCGAAAGTGATTTGACCGGGGCGAATGAGAGGCAGTAGAACTGCCGTGCCGGTAACCCGCGTGGTCAAATCACTGAGGGCTTCACGAACGTAAGGAAACGCCGCCATGAGCGCAACTCTCGATGCAAAGTCAGCAGACGCTTCGGGGGAGAGAACAAACTCCTGACACCCCTCATAGTAGGCAATGACAGCGATAACAGCCTGCCACTGCGTAGCCTTAAACTGGAACTCAAATCGCGTTCCGAAACGTTTGCCTTCGTGGCGAGTGCCGAGCATGCAGTTGATCTCGATCGGCGTAGGCTCACTACCTTCAAGATCGGAACCAGCCTGGGGAGCATCATCCACAAGATCAATCGACAGGCGATCAAAGCGAATGTCCACAAGTTGGAGTTTCGCAGTTGCAAGCATCTCTTCGACGCTTACCAAGAGGGGCACATCAGACATAAGCTGGCTCCTGCGTAATACTCCAGTCGTCGGTGACCGCCTGCGCCTTACGCGAGGGTGCAGGCACACGAACAGTTGCCTGGGCGGCTCCGGTCATCTGCCACGTAGCGGGTACGCCCCCACCACAGTCATCGACAACCTTGATGTCGAGGACCGCATTGACGGCCATCGCGTACCGGATGATGGATGACACAGTCGGGTTAGCGTCATAGCGCTCAAACGCAGCGACCGTAGGCTGACTGACGCCCATACGCTCGGCGACAGTCTGCTGGCTGAGCTTATGCTCCTTGCGGAGCCTTACCAAACCCTCGAGAAGACGATCCCTCGCATCGACCAGCAGATCTGCGCGGCGCTCAAGGCTCTCATCACTCACTGAAGTCATAGATTAAACTATATAAACCTGAGCATAGGAGTCAATCCCTGAGGAATTAACTTCGCGAACATCAATGTCCCGCCAGCGAATTTCGAAGAGAGTAACACCGCCACGCAGAGATTTCAGTTCTCCCGGTGGTCGAAGTTTGCCTTGTGCGGCTTTTTCAAGGCGCTTTCTAAAACTCGCGCGGATCATCGCCTCTTGGTACGGATTCCAGCGACGGTTCGTTGGCTCCTTGATGGCCGCCATAAGAGCATTTACAGCTAAGCTGATGTGCTCTTGAGCCGTTCCATTACCGCCGCCATACCAATAGAAGTCCGCAGGCAGGTCGAGGCACGCATTCGACCTGGAGGAATTATCTGCGACACTCATGAACTCCATGGTAGCCGGGTGGTATTGAATTGTGAGCGCGCATGCCGTCGACGGCTTGCCTCGTACAACACGCAAGGGGAACTCACAGTCACCCCCCGAGCATGAGGAAACTGACACCGGTCCGTAAAAGCGACCCGGGCCTCGTCCCTGGATGAGGAACGAGGCCCGGGAACGTTCACGGGGCGCCCACCCCGCGCGGGTGGCTACTCCACGGTCACGGACTTGGCGAGGTTGCGCGGCTGGTCGACGTCCAGCCCCTTGACTGTGGCGAGTTCGCACGCGAAAATCTGCAGCGGCACGACGGTCAGGAGTGGCGCGTACAGGGTTGGCACGGGGGGCACACGGAAGACGACCTCTGCGAACTCGTCGACGGAGGTGTCTCCTTCCTCGGCGACCACGATCGTGCGGGCGCCGCGGGCGCGCACTTCAGCAATGTTGGCCAGGACCTTACCGTGCAGCTCGGGGCGGCGCGGGGTCGGCACGATGACGATGACGGGCTGCCCCTCGTCCACCAGGGCGATGGGGCCGTGCTTGAGTTCACCGGCGGCGAAGCCCTCGGCGTGAATGTAGCAGATTTCCTTGAGTTTCAGCGCGCCCTCGAGGGCAACAGGGAAGCCGACGTGGCGGCCCAGGTAGATGACAGAGGTCGCGTCTTGCATCGTGCGGGCAAACTGACGGACTGTCTCTCCGTTCTCCAGGATACGGGCGATGGCGTCAGGTACGCGGGCGAGCTTGTCCATGTAGTCGGCGATCTCATCGGCGTACTTGTTGCCGCGCACCTGCGCCAAGTACAGGCCCAAGATGTAACATGCAGCGACTTGCGCGGTAAAGGCCTTCGTGGAGGCGACAGCGATTTCGGGACCCGCGTGGGTGAGGATCACAGCGTCCGACTCTCGTGAGATCGTTGAGCCGGGCGTGTTGACGATGGCGACGACCTTCGCTCCCTGTTCGCGGGCATGACGGATCGCCTGAATGGTGTCCATGGTTTCGCCGCTCTGGGAGATGGCGACGACCAGCGTTTTCTCGCCGACGACCGGGTCGCGGTAACGGAATTCGCTGGAGAGCTCGACCTCGACGGGGATGCGGCACCAGTGCTCAATGGCGTAGCGGGCGACTTGTCCCGCGTAAGAGGCGGTGCCACAGCCGATCATGATGACCTTGTCGACTGAGCGCAGAACGTGCTCAGGGATGCGCACCTCGTCCAGGGCCAGGTGGCCGTGGGAGTCGATACGGTCAGCCAGTGTCGCGCGCACGGCGTCGGGCTGCTCGTGGATTTCCTTCTCCATGAAGGTCGGCCAGCCGTTCTTGGTGGCGCGATCCGAAGAGAAGTCAACCTCGTACTCCTTAAGGGCAACGGGACTTCCGTCGGGGTCGATGACGGTCACGTCGGTCGCGGATACGACGACGACCTGATCCTGACCGATCTCGACGGCGCGGTTCGTGTGCTCAACGAAGGCCAGCACGTCGGAACCCAGGAAGTTCTCTCCCTCGCCCAGGCCGATAACCAGCGGTGAGGAGCGGCGGGCAGCGACGATGACGTTCGGCGACTGGTTGGAGACAACCAGTAGCGTGAACGTGCCGTGCAGCTGTTCGGTGACCGCGCGCATCGCACCAACGAGTCGGCGGGCGACCTCCTCGTCGGCACCAGTTAGTCCGGCGACCGGCCCCAGGTACGAGGCCGGGGTAACGTCGTCGTAAGCGCGCGCCAACAGGTGGACGACGACCTCGGTGTCGGTCTCGGAGGCGAAAACCTCGCCGTCAGCGATGAGGGCTGCGCGCAGGATGTCCGCGTTTTCGATGATGCCGTTATGCACGAGCGCGAAGCGCCCGTCGGGACTCATCTGGGGGTGAGCGTTAGCGACCGTGGGGCGCCCGTGGGTGGCCCAGCGGGTATGTCCGATGCCGGCGTAGGCGTCGGCGGGGCTGTCCGCGTCGAGCTCTTCGACGAGGTTCACGAGCTTGCCGACCGCGCGGCGCACGTACAGGCCGCTGTCGGAGGCCAGGGCGATGCCCGCCGAGTCGTATCCGCGGTACTCCAAACGCGCCAGGCCGCCGAGGATCACCTCGCGACTGCGCTGAGAAGCCTTGCATCCAATATGTCCAACAATTCCGCACATGCCTCTAATTCCAACACATCCGCCCCCACCCGGCATCACGAACGTGTGTCGCTTCACGTGACGCACGTGGGTTGCACATGGCGCGCGCAGGGGCACGAGTGAGGGACAATAAGCCCGTGAGCACCACTGACGCTTCCTCGCCCAACGCAGCCCCGGCCTCGTCGGAAACAACTCCGAACGTGGGATGGCGAGCAAACCCCAGCCCCTACGCGCGCTTCGACCGACGCACCTGGGACGCCCTAGCGGACCGCACTCCCCTGCCACTGACGCAAGACGACATCGATCAGATCGCGTCCCTCGGCGACCCCATCGACATGACCGAAGTCAACGCGATCTACCGACCACTGTCCGCTCTTCTCCAGCTTTACATCGACGGGCGCAAACGCATCTCAGCGGAGCGCCACGCATTCCTGGGCGAACCCGACGCCCACTCCACACCCTTCGTCATCGGCATCGCCGGGTCGGTTGCAGTCGGCAAATCCACCGTCGCGCGTCTCCTCCAGCTCCTCCTCTCGCGTTGGGACTCCACCCCGCGGGTCGACCTAGTGACAACCGACGGTTTCCTCTACCCCAACCGTACTCTCCAGGAACGCTCACTGATCGCCCGCAAAGGATTCCCCGAATCCTACGACCGCGCCGCTCTCATCTCCTTTCTCGCAGCCGTCAAAGCGGGGAAGCCTCACGCGAAGGCACCCGTCTACTCCCACGTCACCTACGACATCGTGCCCGGCACCTCCATCGACGTGGACCGGCCCGACATTCTCATCGTCGAGGGCCTCAACGTCCTCCAACCCCCGCGCTCGACGCCCGGTTCCATCTCGGTTGCCGTCTCCGACTACTTCGATTTCTCCATCTACGTCGATGCCGACGAGTTGCACATCGAACAGTGGTACGTCGACCGCTTCCTGAAACTGCGCGCAACCGCTTTCTCACGCGAGGACTCCTTCTTCAAAACCTACGCATCCCTGACCGACACCGAGGCCGTGTCCACCGCCCACATGGTGTGGAACGCGATCAACCTGCCAAACCTTCGCGAAAACATCCAGCCCACCCGCGAGCGCGCCACACTCATCTTCACCAAGGGCGCCAACCACCGAGTCGAATCCCTGGCGATCCGCAAGGACTAACCCCCATCTACAGTGCCCGCGGGCGCACTGTAGAATCGGACCATGGAGCGACCGGAACTCGTCGAACACACCTTATCCTTCCTCATCCGGCGACTGCACGACGCCGGAATCGAGGCAACTGCGACCGTCGACCCGACGACGGACCAGTCGGCGCTGGTGCTCGAAGATGGCGGCCTCCTAAGCGTCGAAAACCTCGTCAACGAACTCGCAGTGTCGGCCCCTGCCACGCACACGGAACGGATCGAACGCTGGGTTGCCTTCGTCATCGAGTTTGGCCGCGTCACCAAGACACCGATCACTGACCCCGACGAATTGCGTGGGCGCGTGCGCACCCGCATCCTCGCCCCGGATCTAGCCGCCAATACTCACTTCAGTTACACGCGTCCCTTCCCCGGCGGCCTCGCTCTGGGCCTGTGCCTCGACTTCCCGAGCACGGTCACCACAATCACGGATAACGAACTCGCGCAACTCCCCCTGTCAGCAGACGAACTCTTTCACTACGGCCAGATCAACACCGACAACGAACCCATCGACGAGTCCGCTTGCGCGGGTCCCTTCACCGGAATCGCCGGGGAATCGCTGTTCATCGCATCGAAAGCTGCACACGTCGCCAACCTGGTCGCAACACTGCACATCGACGCACCCCACGGCTTGTTCCTATCGATCCCCGAACGCTCTGTCCTCCTGTACGCGCCCGCCGACCCTTCCTCCATCACCCAGCAGTACCTTCGCCTCCTCGACTATCTTCGCATAGACTTCATGCGGCGATTCCAAGCCACCCCTTCGCACACGCTCAGCAAGGACCTGTTCTACTGCGCTCCCGACGGCGAGTTCGGTGTCATCACCCGTGGCAACCACCCCGACGTTCAGGAGCTTTTCACGACCCCAAATCTGGCCGCGGACCGGCTCGTGGAGCTTGCCGTGAAAAACATGAACTTCTTCGATGGTTTCCGCTCCCGCTTCTACCCCTCGAACATGTCCTGACGGCCAACGCGTTGGTATCAACGGCGACGAGAGGGACCACGCCCACGCGATACGCGGTGGGCGGGCGCCAACCGGCACCCGCCCACCGCGCTGTAGAAAAGCAACGCTTACAGCGACAAATTCTCCTTGACGACGTCAGCCAGCGAGCTAGCCACGGCGTCAGCTTCTTCCTGAGTGGCAGCCTCAACCATGACGCGCACAAGAGGCTCCGTGCCCGAGGGACGCAGGAGCACACGTCCCGTCTCACCAAGACGCGCCTCAGCAGCAGCCACAGCATCAGCTACAGCCTGGTTCGTGGCAGCAGCGCCACGATCGACGCCGCCAACGTTAATGAGGGTCTGAGGCAGTCGCTTGACGAAAGACGTGAGATCAGCCAGTGAACGACCTGACTCCTTGACCATACGCGACACAAGCAGAGAAGAGAGAATACCGTCACCGGTTGTCGCATGGTCGCGGGCGATGATATGCCCAGACTGCTCCCCGCCGAGACAATACCCGGATGCCAGCATCTCCTCCAGCACGTAGCGGTCACCGACACCCGTCTGCACGGTCCTGATACCCGCCTCGCGCATCGCGATCAGCAGGCCCAGGTTGCTCATGACGGTCACGACCAGCGTGTCCTTCGCGAGGGCACCGCGGCTACGCGCGTTCACGGCCAGAGCACCCATGATCTTGTCGCCGTCAATGAGATGACCCTCGTGGTCGACAGCCAGACACCGATCCGCATCCCCGTCGTACGCGACACCGAAGTCGCATCCCGACTCCACCACCGCTGCCTGCAATCCTTCGGGGTGAGTAGAACCGGCATTCAGGTTGATGTTGCGTCCGTCCGGGGACGCATTGATGACAGTGATGTCCGCGCCGAGTTCACGGAACACAGCCGGAGCAAACTCGTACGCAGCGCCATTCGCGCAGTCAATGGCGATCTTCATGCCACGCAGGTCCGTGCCAATCGCCTTAATCAGGTGTTCAAGGTAGGACTCGCGAGCCCACGCGTGGTTCGCATTAACGTCCCCCACGGAAGCGCCAGTCGGACGATCCCACTGCACGCCCACGAGCGCCTCGATCTGGTCCTCAACCGCATCGGCGAGCTTGTAGCCACCGTGAGCGAAGAACTTGATGCCGTTGTCCTGCATCGGATTATGAGACGCCGAAATCATGACACCCAGGTCCACAGTGTCCTCGGTGGCTGTCAGATGCGCGACGGTCGGCGTGGTAACAACACCAATACGCGTCACATCCATGCCAGCGCTCGCCAGACCCGCCGCAAGAGCATGGTCAAGGAACTCGCCAGAAATACGCGTATCACGACCAATGATCGCCCGTGGCTTCGAACCGTCCGCTCGCGCCCTCCCACCGAACTGGCGGGCAGCTGCCTCGCCAAGCTGCAGCGCGAGTTCCGCTGTAATGTCAACGTTCGCCAGTCCTCGCACGCCATCCGTGCCGAACATCCTGGGCATAGCTTCTCCGTTCAGTGGGTCATACGACTGCACTAAGAGTACCGCGACTACGCTCACTCATTCACACGAGGCCAGCGCACGGACAGGAAAGGCACGCATCCCACGGCACACAGATGGGCAAATGAAAGCCGCGCCCCGCGACAGCGGGGCGCGGCCAACGCAACGGTTGCCCGATACGATCAGCGCTTCGAGAACTGCGAAGCCTTGCGGGCCTTCTTCAGGCCAGCCTTCTTACGCTCGGTGGCGCGGGCGTCGCGTGTCAGGAAGCCAGCCTTCTTCAGGGCCGGACGGTTCGCGTCGCGGTCAATCTCGTTGAGTGCGCGCGACACGCCGAGGCGCAGAGCACCGGCCTGGCCGGAGACGCCGCCACCGTTGATGCGGGCAACGACGTCGAAACGACCGTCAATGTCGAGCAGCACGAAAGGCGACTTCACCAGCTGCTGGTGCAACTTGTTGGGGAAGTAATCCTCGAGGGTGCGACCGTTGATGGTCCACTTGCCGGAGCCAGGAACCAAACGAACGCGGGCGACGGCCTCCTTGCGGCGACCCAGGCCCGCGCCGGGCGCAGTGATGGACTGGCCGGCACCCGCGGGGGCCGACTCGGTCTCGGACGTGTAAGAGCTGGGGACGACTTCCTCATCCAGCTCAGCGGAAACGATGGTCTCAGCCACGGTTCTCCTCAGTGTAAAAGGTGCTCAGCGACCACAGGTCACTGCGCGACCTGGGTCAGTTCGTAGGGAACCGGCGACTGGCCGGCATGGGGGTGCTCCGGGCCAGCGTAAACGTGCAGCTTCTTGAACTGCGCGCGGCCGAGGGAGTTGTGAGGAAGCATGCCCTTAACAGCCTTCTCAACGGCGCGCTCGGGCGCCGCGGCGAGGAGGTCACGGTAGGCGGTCGCGGTCAGGCCACCGGGACGACCGGAGTGGCGGTACGCCATCTTCTGGTCGAGCTTCTTGCCGGTCAGGGCAACCTTGTCCGCGTTGATAATGATGACGTAGTCGCCCATGTCCATATGAGGGGCAAACGTCGGCTTGTGCTTCCCACGAAGGAGGGCAGCGGTCTGGGCTGCCAGGCGACCGAGGACGACGTCAGTGGCATCAATGACGTACCACTTCTTGTCCGCGTCCCCAGGCTTGGGTGAATAGGTGCGCACGGGCGTAACCTTCAATTCTTGTTTGGTCATGGGACGCCGCGCCGAGTTTTCGGGGGCGTCCGCGATGAAACGGTTCGCGCGAGGCGTCGGCGAGCGCTCCTAGCGAGTGGGAGACACCAGGTACTCTGCCAACGCACAGCACTTGCCATATTATCGGCACGTGGGCCGAGGGTCAAAGGGCGGCGGCTACTGTGTCACATTCCTCAGCCGCCGTCGCCGCAGCAGCTGTCGCGCCTCGCACGGGTCTGGAGCGCACGGGCACCCCACTGGGAGGGATCGGGGTAGTCGACGCCTTCAAGTGTGAGCCCATGGGCTGGGGCAACCGGCGCAGCCTCACGACGCGAGCAGGCACGCAGGATCCGCGCCGGATAGCCGACATCACGCGCCCCCTGCCCGACGGGGAGGAGCGCCCCCACGAGCGAACGGACCATCGAGTGACAAAAGGCGTCGGCCTCGACGGTGAAGACGAGGGTCCCCTCGAAGTCGCGCTCGGCACGCAGCGTGCGCAGCGTTCGGATCGTCGTGGCCCCCTCACGCGGACGACAGAACCCCAGAAAGTCGTGTTCCCCGAGGAGGGCAGCCCCCGCCTCGTTCATGGCGTCCTCATCAAGGGCACTATCAACCCACAGGCGATCCCACCTGCTCAGCGGTTCAGGTCGGTCAGACACACGGTACGCGTAGCGACGTCCGAGCGCACTGAAGCGCGCGTCAAAGCTCGGATCGACGACCGCCGCCGAGTAGATGCGCACGTCGCACGTGCCGTGTGCAACGGCCACGCTGCGCGCACGCGCACGCTCCCCGTAGCGCCCCGAGAGGATTTTATTGAGGCGACGCACCAGTAACGAGGCCGTGGCCTCCTCCCCGCCCGGTCCACGCCGAGGAACCAACCGCGCCCAGACCTCGTCGTCGACATCGAGGTGACAGACCTGGTGGCGCGCGTGCACCCCCGCATCGGTGCGACCGGCGACCGTCGTCACGACGTCCTCGCGCGAGACCATCGCGAGCGCCGCCTCAATCTCACCCTGGACGGTACGCAGCCCAGGCTGGGCGGCCCACCCGCGAAAGTCCGTGCCGTCGTAGCCGAGGTCCAGACGCAGGCGGCGAGCGCTCACAGCTCCCACGCCCGCACGCCGCCGATGATGCCCGCATCGTTAGGCACGACGATGACGTCCTCGCCCATCAGGCGCAGGTTCGAAGCCGTGATGCGCTTCGAGTTACCGCCACCCAAGTAGAGGCGATCCCACATATACATAGGACGCAAACCATCCACGACGCGACGAACCCGCCGCGACCAGTGCACGTCCCCCAGACGCAAACGCTCATGCTCACCAATGTAGTCGTCGTAGGTCAGACCCCATCGAACCGGACCCTGCGACACCTCGACGTGGGGCGCCAACTGCCCCCCATCAAAAACCGCGTTACCCAAACCCGTGCCCAGCGTGATAATCATTTCCAGGCCCCGCCCCGTAATCGCACCGGCCCCCGCAACCTCAGCGTCGTTAAGAACCTTCGTGGGCAAACCAAGAGCCGCCTCAATGGCCCGGCCCATGTCGAAATGATCCCAACGCTCCACCAGCTCAGGCAAGACGCGCGACCGGGGACCATCACGCGTAATGTAGTGCGGCGTCGCAATAACGACACCGTGGCGAATCATGCCGGGCATCCCCATCGTCACGCGCGTCGCAGGAGGCAACACCTTCGCCAGACCGACGACGGTCTCAACAAGCAGCTCGGGGGGCAAAGGGTAGGGAGTGGGCACCCTGCGTGCCGGAGCCATCATGGTCCCACGTTCATCCACAACGGAACCCTTGATACCCCCGCCACCGCAGTCAATCGCCAACGTCATCTCGCGAGTCATGCCTTCAGGCTACCGGATACGACGAGGGCCGGGCACCCCGTTGGGAATACCCGACCCTGCGCTCGCGCAACTCAGTGACGAGTCGTCACTTCTCCTCGGCGGCCTGCTCGGCGGCATCTTCAGCCTTGCCGGCCTCCTCAGCGATTTCCTCAGCCTCGTTAGCCTTGGCCAGATCGCCGTCCTCACGGGCCTCTTCGGCGCGCTCGGCGGCAGCCTCAGCGGCTTCCTCGGCCTCAGCGGCAACCTCGGCCTCAGCGGCCTTTTCAGCCGTCTTCTCGGCCGCCTTGACGACGGCCTTCTTCTCAACCTTTTCCATGACGAGCTCGATGCGCATCAGAGGGGCGTTGTCACCCTTGCGGTTGCCGACGCGAATCAGACGGGTGTAACCGCCGGCGCGTTCGGAATCCATGGCGGGAACCAGTTCCTCGAACAGGATCGCAACGATGCCCTTGTTCGGGATCTTCTTCAGGACCGTACGGCGAGCGTGCTGATCGCCGCGCTTGGCCTTCGTGATGAGCTTCTCGACGTAGGGGCGCAGCATCTTGGCCTTCGCCTCCGTGGTCGTGAGGCCGCGGTGTTCGATGAGCTGAGCCGCCAGGTTCGACAGAATCAGCTTCTGGTGTGCCGGGCTACCGCCCAGACGAGCACCCTTCTTGGGGGTGGGCATGTGTTTCTCCTACGGATTCAATGCGTCCATCGGACGCACGGGGTCAGATGGACTGGTCGTCCGAAAAGATCGCGGCGGACTCCGAGTCACCGAAGCTCGGCATCACCGAGTCCTTCAGCGTCATACCGAGAGCCGCAAGAGACTCCTTGATCTCTTCGATCGACTTGGTACCGAAGTTACGGATGTCGAGCAGGTCGGCCTCCGAATGTGCAACCAGCTCGCCGACGGTCAGGATACCGCGGCGACGCAGCGCGTTGTAGGAACGCGACTGCAGGTTCAGGTTCTCGATGGGGAGAGCCAGATCGGCCGCGAGGGTAGCGTCGGTGGTGGAGGGTCCCACCTCGATGCCTTCCGCTTCCTCGTTCAGTTCACGCATGAGGCCGAACAGCTCCACCAGCGTCTTGCCGGCCGAGGCCAGGGCATCGCGCGGGGTGATCGCCGGCTTGGTCTCCACGTCGATGACGAGGCGATCAAAGTCGGTGCGCTGCTCGACACGCGTCGCCTCAACCTTGTAGGTCACCTTAACGACAGGCGAGTAGATCGAGTCAATCGGGATGCGAGAAATCTCGGCCTGCGGATCCTTATTCTGAGCTGCCGACACGTAGCCGCGGCCACGCTCAACGGTCAGCTCGATCTCCAGCTTGCCCTTCTCGTTAAGAGTGGCGAGGCGAAGCTCGGGGTTGTGGATTTCGACACCGGCGGGAGGCGTGATGTCTCCAGCGAGAACCTCACCGGGGCCAGCCTTACGCAGGTACATGACGACAGGCTCGTCGTTCTCGCTGGATAGGACGATCTGCTTGATGTTCAGGATGATCTCAGCGACATCTTCCTTCACACCTTCGATCGTGCGGAACTCGTGGGGGACGCCATCAATACGGATGGACGTCACCGCTGCACCCGGAATCGAGGACAGGAGGGTACGACGCAAGGAGTTACCGAGCGTGTAGCCGAACCCGGGCTCGAGAGGCTCCAGGGTGAAACGGGAGCGTAGGTCGCTGACCTTTTCTTCGGTCAGGATGGGTCGCTCTGCAATGAGCACGTCTATTCCTTTCTGACCGGTGCCCGCTATATGACACCGGGTATGGGAACCTGCATGAGCAGGCTAAGGGAGTGTGAACCGTAAGGTTCAGACGTGGGGAGGGCAGGACCCTCCCGTCCGCATGTCAGCCGCGGCGGCGCTTCGGCGGGCGAGTGCCGTTGAAGGCCTGGGGCGTGACGTCCTGGATCGAACCGATCTCCAGGCCGGCGGCCTGCAGAGAACGGATCGCGGTCTCACGACCGGAACCAGGTCCCTTCACAAAAACGTCAACCTTCTTCATGCCATGCTCCTGGGCGCGGCGAGCCGCAGCCTCAGCCGCGAGCTGCGCGGCGAAGGGGGTGGACTTACGCGAACCCTTGAAACCAACCTGGCCGGAGGATGCCCAGGCGACAACCGCGCCCGTGGGATCCGTCAGGGAAACAATGGTGTTATTGAACGTCGACTTGATGTAGGCGTGGCCGTTGGTGACGTTCTTCGAAATCTTGCGACGCGGCTTGCGGGCACCGCCCGAGCGCGAGGTCTTTGCTGCTGCCATTTCTGGTTCAGTTCCTTCTTGTCGCGGAAAGCTACCCCGAGGGGGTGCGCTCTCCTAGGCCTTACTTGGCCTTCTTCTTGCCTGCAACGGTGCGCTTGGGACCCTTGCGGGTACGCGCGTTGGTCTTGGTGCGCTGACCGTGGACCGGCAGGCCACGACGGTGGCGAAGGCCCTGGTACGAACCGATTTCGATCTTGCGACGAATGTCGGCCTGAACCTCACGGCGGAGGTCACCCTCAACCTTGAAGTTTGCCTCAATGTAGTCACGAAGCTTGACGAGTTCCTCTTCCGTCGCGTCCTTGACGCGAGTGTCCGGGCTGACGCCCGTGGCGGCGAGGGTCTCTGCCGCGCGAGTGCGGCCGACTCCGTAGATGTATGTGAGCGCGATCTCGAGCCGCTTTTCGCGGGGGAGGTCGACGCCGGCAATACGTGCCATGGTGATGTTGCTCCAGTTGTTCATCGGAGGTCGTCATCGCTCAATCCGGGCGAGCAGCCCGGCCCCGGCCTCCGAACCGAGGGTCGCCCGCGTGTGGGCGCTTAGAGTGATGCTGTGGGGCATGATGCCCCGCGGTCGCAGCAGGCTTCAGCCCTGACGCTGCTTGTGCCTGGGGTTGTCGCAGATGACCATGACGTTGCCGTGGCGACGAATCACCTTGCACTTGTCACAGATCTTCTTGACACTCGGCTTGACCTTCATGGTTGTTACCTCCACTGCCCGTCGGGCAGTTTGTGTCGGGTCACTTGTAGCGGTAGACGATACGGCCTCGGGAGAGGTCGTAGGGGCTCAGCTCGACGACAACTCGGTCCTCGGGCAGGATGCGGATGTAGTGCTGACGCATCTTTCCCGCAATGTGGCCGAGAACCACGTGGCCATTCTTGAGTTCCACACGGAACATCGCGTTAGGCAGGGCCTCAACGACCGTGCCTTCCATCTCAATGACGCCGTCTTTCTTCGCCATATCCTCCGTTTATCCTCTACATGTCTCGGATAGGTTGCGGCGGATGCCGCTAGGCGCAACGCAGTCGTGATGACATGCAGATACGCCCAAGGAACTACTCTACGACATGGGCACCCCCGCGCGGTAGCCAGGATGCCTGTCGGTTCGCTCACGTTTAATCCGTCACATTTTCCGAAGATACCTCCAGACCTTACCGAATAATGTCGCACGTAATTCCCCACGGTCACTTTTCGACTACGCCTCAAAACGTTGCAATTCCAACGCTGCGAATTCAAAGTTTGAAATAGTCGCGAGGGAATTACGTGCGAAAGTGGTGAAGACTCAGCGGTTGAGGGACTCCGTGACTGGAGACACGAGGGCTGCGGCCAAGATGGACCAGACCAGCACCACACACCGCGTACCGCAGCCCATTCACCACGCACCAGCGCGGGGACTGCCCGAGCCGCAGCGGGACCACCGGACCTTACCGAATAATGTCGCACGTAATTCCCCACGGTCACTTTTCGACTACGCC